>CASEFF010000001.1 GCA_949287115.1 uncultured Bacillota bacterium
AGGCGTTGCGTCCATGTGGATATTCAGGATATTCTTCGGCGTGTTCCTTGGCGAATACGTCGGCATAGGCGTAGCCGGAGTATGGATAGCCATGGTTGTGGACTGGGCGATAAGATCCATATGCTTCTGCATCAGATACAAAGGCAGCAGATGGAAGAGATCGGCGCTGGTATAGGCTGCTCAGGCATGAGAGCGCTTCGGGCACGGGAACATCTCGAGCATGAGAGCGCTTTGAGCATGAGAACGCTCCGATTATCGCATATACCGGTCAGAGGGCGCATTAACGATAAAATATGCCGTTTTCAGCGCTGTCCTGAGGGCGTTTTATCGCTGTTTTGATTTCAGCTATCGATAGCGATAGAATAATTACAAAATTTTACATTTTTCTATCGCTAATCATATCATAGGGGAGTATCCGCGATATTCTCTTCACAAAACACTTCAAAAACCCGCTGATTTTATCGCTGTCAGCGGGTTTTCCAATGGTTTTCGATAGTCGGTCCGTTCCGGTATGCGGTATGAGCGTTCAGGAGCGGCTTACCGGCAGCCCCAGCTTCACTGTGAACTGATCGAGGCTGCGGTAGGAGACGCTGTCGAGGAGCACGTCTTCGAAGAAATGATCTCCCGGGGAATATTCGTTGTCGCGGGCGAAATCAAGAAGCCTGTCCAGCATGGAGCGGATGGGGCCGAAGCCTTCCGTGCTGTATATGACCGCGTAGTCGCGGGGCGGTATCACCGTTATACTGGCAGGAGTGTAGTCCACGTCCTCGGGGTTGAGCTTGGTGTAGAGATATGAGTAACGATAGTCGCTTTCGTCGTAACCTCCGCTGACGTCTATGAGGCCGCCCGTCACGTAGGGACTGTAGATCTGATTCTGATGGCAGTGGGCAACGTGGTCTGCGAAGGCGGCGTATTCGTCGATGCCGTCCGCACCTCCGCTGTATTCGGTGAATATGTAGTATTCTTCGGGTCTGTGTTCGATCGCTATGTCTCCGTGAACGGCCGTCATGCCTTCCTCCGTTATGCCTATCTTGCCGTTGACGAATGATCTGAGCCACTGGAGCTCTGCGATCTTTTCGTCTATCTGGCTGTTATGCTCTTTCAGTAGCGCAAGGAACGAAGATGGAGAGCGGTTTTCGAGAAATTTCTTTATGTAGGACAGGGGCATATCCAGCTCTTTTAGCATTGCGATGGTGTTGTAGGTGTCGAACTGGTATACGGAATAGTACCTGTATCCGTTGTCGCCGGTCAGCTCGGGGCGCAGTATGCCTATCTGGTCGTAGTGAAACAGCGTCTGCTTTTTCACGTCGCAGAGCTTTGCAAATTCGCCTGTCGTGAAGTAGCCTTTCGGCTTTTTTCTGATTTTTCTCATAATATCTCCGTAAAATCAAAAAACTGTATTGACTATACGGTAACAGTATACTTTATTATATAGCGGGAGGTCAATGAGTATGGAAGCTATTTTCGCAGAAAAGGTTACGCTTGGTAAATTCGTGCATTTCGTGTGGCCGTCTGTGCTGATGATGGTCATAATAGGTCTTTATTACAATATGGACTCCGTGTTCGTCGTCAACCTCGTGGGAGAGGAGGCGCTGGCGGGACTTTCCATATCCTATCCGGTGCAGGGCATAATGTGGGGCGTTGCGGTCATGCTGGCGGCAGGATCCAGCGCAATAGTTGCCATAAAGATGGGGGAAGGCGATCAGCAGGCAGCAAATGAAAAGTATACGCTTATATGTATCGTATCTATAATATCGGGCATACTGTTTTCGGCGATCTGCATGGTATTCATGGATGAGCTCGTTGAATTTCTGGGAGCGACGGATACGCTCAAACACTACTGTCACGACTTTCTCGGCATCCTCGTATGGGGATTTCCGGCTGCTTTTCTGGGACAGCTGTTCGAGTATTTCATAAGGGTAGACGGAAGACCTGTGTTTACCCTCATACTCTATCTGTCGGGCGGATTCGTTCATCTCGTGCTCGACTACATATTGATGGGACCGCTCCAGATGGGCATAAAGGGTGCGGCGTACGCCAACGTTGCGGGATTTGTGGTAATAATGATCGTCGGAGGTCTCTACTTCATATTCGCGGACACGCGGCTCAAATTCGTGAAATTCAAAAACGACTGGCGGTATATCGGACACTGTTTTCTCAACGGTTCCTCGGAGATGGTCAGCGAGGCATCATCCGGCATAACGACGTTTTTCTTCAATCTCGTCGTGATAAAGTTCCTCGGCGATGTGGGAGTCGCCGCCATGAGCATAATACTGAACGTCCATTACCTGCTGATATCCGTCAATCTGGGATATATCATGGGAGTGGCGCCGCTAATCAGCTACTATTACGGCGCGAAGGAATATGACAAGGTCAACATATTCATCAGGTATTCGAAATGGTTCCTGATCATAACGTCCGTGGTGAGCGTGATAGGATGTCTGCTGTTCGGACAGTACATAGTAATGATATTCGAGCGGCCGGGAAGCGAGCTGTTCGATATAGCCCTCACGGGAGTAAGGTACCTTTCAATAGCGCTGCTGCTCTGCGGTGTGAACATCTTCGCATCGGGATTCTTCACAGCGTACGGCAACGGTCCGGTGTCGGCCCTCATATCCATGTCCAGGGCGCTGATAATGAACATAATAGGAGTGCTGGTTTTGAGCAGTCTGTTCGGCATGACGGGCGTGTATCTGACCCTCGCATTTGCGGAACTGACGACGCTGGCGCTGACATTCTACATGTTCAGGAGATACAGGGACAGATATCACTACAGCCTCAGATAAACACGACAACATAATACGACCCCATAGCCCGGTAAGCTGTTGGCTGGACCGGGCTTTTCTGATATAATCATAAATATTGATTCAGGAGGAAAGGTATGAAGTATATAGAATTCAAGGTACACGCCAGCAGGCAGGGCATAGAGGAACTTACGGCAATGTTCATGGAAAAGGGCATATACGAGGTCTCGATACAGGATCCTGCCGACATGGAAGATATAATGGAAAAGAAGAACGAATACGACTGGGACTATGTGGACGAAGGTCTCGTGGAAACGCTGGATAGCGAACCAAGCGTCTCGGTGTATTTCGAGGACACGCCTGAAAACCGCAGCAGGGTGCAGGAGCTGAAGATCGCGGTCATGATGCTCAAGAGCAGGGAGCTGGAGGGCCTTTACGGATGGGACGTGGATTTCGGCAGACTTTATGCCGAGGATATAATAGTCGACGATGCGGACTGGAAGGATAAGTGGAAGGAGAATTTCAAGCCGATAAAGGTGACCGACAGGCTCGTGGTGAAACCGACGTGGGAGGAGTATGAGCCGGCAGACGGTGAGACGGTGCTGCAGCTCGATCCCGGCATGGCATTCGGTACGGGAAGCCATGAGACGACATCCCTTTGTCTTAAGCTGCTGGAAAAGTATCTCGCAGATGATCCGTCTGAAAAGAGCGTGCTTGACGTGGGATGCGGCTCCGGAATACTTTCCATAGCGGCGGCTCTGATGGGATGCGGCAGCGTGCTGGGCATAGAGATAGACGAAGATGCGGTGAGAGTCGCAGGTGAGAACGTGGCGCTCAACGGAGTTGAAAGTTCCGTGGAGATAAGGCGCGGAGATCTTGTGGACGGGATAGATCGCAGAGCAGATATCGTGGTGGCAAACCTGATGGCGGACCTCATAGTGAGACTGACGCCTGATGTAAAGGACCACATGAAACAGGGCGGCGTGTTCATTTCATCCGGCATACTGAACGAAAAGAGATCAGTCGTGGAAGAAGCCCTCGCCGGGGCCGGATTTACGGTGGAGGAAGTGGCCGAAGACGGCGAGTGGTGCGCCATAGTCGCAAAGCTGTAGGAAATGCGGGAAGATGTCCATCGGGAGGATATTGAGTTGAGCAGATTTTTCGTCACGCCCGAAAACGTGGGAGAAAACAGAATAGTCATAGACGACAGGGACGATATAAAGCACATGACGAAGGTGCTCCGTCTGTCGGAAGGCGACGTTATAGACATATCGGATTCGGTGGAATGGGAGTATGCGGCACGTATAACGGATATGAGCGGCGATGTCGTCGAGGCCGTAATACTGGACAAGCAGCGCTTTGCGGCGGAGCCCGATATAAGGATAACGCTGTTTCAGGGCATACCGAAACAGAGCAAGATGGAGACTGTCATACAGAAGACGGTGGAGCTGGGCGTATCGGAGATAGTCCCGGTGTTCACGGCCAGGACTGTCGTTGCCGACAAGGGCAACTTCTCAAAGAAACTGCAAAGGTGGCAGCGGATATCGGATGAAGCCGTCAAACAATGCGGACGCGGAGTAATACCGCAGGTCGCGGATGCCATGGATTTGGCGGGAATGCTGAAACGTCTCGGGGAGTTCGATCTGGTGCTTTTCCCGTATGAAAACGAGAAGTCCGTGACCATAAAGGACGCGCTGAGAGAGCACGTGGATGACGTTTCGACGATAGCGCTGATAATAGGCCCGGAAGGCGGGTTTTCCGATGATGAAGCGGACAGCATCGTAGGTGCCGGCGGCATATCGGTATCGCTGGGCAAAACGATACTCCGTACGGAAACGGCAGGCATGGCGGCCATTGCCATGGTGATGTACGAAAAGGAGCTGTAACAAAGGAGCGGTGGAATATGAAATGCGTTTTTCTCGACTGTGCCATAGTGAACCCCGGGGATATCCCGTGGACGGAACTGGAAGAACTGACGGAGTTCAGATGGTATGAGAGGACATCGAAGGACCAGCTGGCGGACAGGCTCAGAGGCGTTGAAGCCGTCATCGTCGATTCGATGCCCGTAGGCGGGGATATCATGCGGGCGTGTCCCGATCTGAAGTTCATAGGTATAGCGGCGACGGGATTCGATCACATCGATCTGAAGACGGCAGAAGAGCTGGGGATAGCTGTAGCCAACGTGCCGTCCTATGCCGCCGATGCCGTGGCGCAGCATGCCATCGCGCTGCTGCTTTCCATAACCGACAGGATACAGGTGTATAACGATGCCGTGGCGGCCGGCGAGTGGGGAAGGAGCAGGGATTATACGTTCATAAAGGC
>CASEFF010000002.1 GCA_949287115.1 uncultured Bacillota bacterium
ATAGCGGAAATGACAGGACTTTCGGTAGCTGAGATCAGGGCGCTGTAAGGTATTATATAGCTGATAAAAGGAAATCATGGAAGCTATCGAAGTGAATGATCCTCAACTGGCAGAGAAATATGCTGAGGAGCATATAGATACGATAGCACAGAATTTAATCGATCTTTTATAGGTGATCAATGATTAGGCAGTCGCATTGGCAGAGGTTGAATGTTAATGCGACTGCTGTTTCTTTTGCATTTGACACATCAATTCTGTGATATTGTGAGTATTCAAGTGTTTGTACCCTGCCTTACACTCTTTCCCCCTCTTGCCTTTAAGGACGCGAAACAGTATAATATAATCAACATATGACAAAAACAACGGCGCGCCGCATGGCGGAACGACGCCGAAAAGCAAAAGCTGAAACAAAACAGAAAACAGAAAAGAGGTAATGAAAATGGACGAAAATAAGAAAGTACAGCAGGAAGGAAGCTGCGACTCCGATTGCAGCCATTGCGCCAGTGCCGGAAGCTGCGGCAGCAATCCGCAGAACATGCTGGAGGAGACGAACAGCTTTAACAATATCAAAAAGGTCATAGCCGTTGTCAGCGGAAAGGGCGGCGTCGGCAAGTCGCTGGTGACATCCCTGATGGCCGTAAACATGAAAAGAAAAGGGTACAATACGGCGATAATGGATGCCGATATAACGGGCCCGTCAATTCCCAAGGCTTTCGGAATAACCGAGAAGGCTACGGCAAACGAGCTTGGCGTGCTGCCGGTGAAGACGAAGACGGGCATAGGCACGATGTCGGTAAACAATCTGCTGGAAAATGATACGGATCCCGTCATCTGGAGAGGTCCTGTCATCGCAGGCACGGTAAAGCAGTTCTGGACTGACGTGCTGTGGGGCGATGTGGATTACCTGTTCGTCGATATGCCTCCGGGAACCGGCGATGTGCCGCTTACCGTATTCCAGTCTATACCCGTTGATGGAATAATCGTCGTGACATCTCCTCAGGAGCTTGTTTCCATGATAGTGGAAAAAGCGGTGAAGATGGCTGAGATGATGAACATCCCTGTGCTGGGAGTAGTGGAAAACATGTCCTACATCAAATGTCCGGACTGCGGTAAGGAAATACCTCTCTTCGGAAAGAGCAAAGTCGACGAGGTTGCTGCAAAACACGGTCTCGAAGTGCTCGGCAAGATGCCTATAGATCCGGCAATAGCGGAAGCGTGCGATGAGGGCAGGATCGAGGATTACGAAGGCGGGTTGCTGACGGATGCGGTGGCGAAGCTGGAAAGCCTGTAAGGAGCGTATCCGCGGGTGCATGCACGTCATGCCAGTTGCGGGACGCATGGCCGCTGCGTGACGAAGTAACAAAGGGCGAGCCGGAGAGAATGAAAATATCCCGACTCGGACTTTTGCAGGGCTTCAATGATAAAATGTGTTGACTTTAAAGATGATTTTGAGATGGATTATCCCCAATCGCTTTTTAAGAGCGACTGGGGATAATTTTTGCCTGTTATCGGCCTTGAAAATATCATTGAGAAGCAATAATGAACGGGTTCGGGATAATCCACACGAAATCAGGGATGAAAAAAGCCCGAAATTATCATTGAAGGGTTCGTAATGACAATTTCGGGATATTCGGCATGGCTGTAACATGATCGTATAGGCAACATGATCACGATCTTCGGTTCTTTTCACTGTGGGCCACGCGCATCTTTTTGGTCAGCAGCAGAAAGACTCCGGTGATGGAGCCCATCAGCAGCAGTCCCGCGGCTATGGCTCCGGCCGTCAGCAGCGTTTCTCTGGCCGTCGTGGAAAAAGGCTCGCTGTGATGTCCCAGTATCGCCAGCATGCTGTAGTATGCGCCGGATCCGGGCACGAGACATATGATGCCGGGTATTATGAACATGGTGGACGTTTCCCTGAAGGCCCGGGCAAATATATTGCTGAGGAGCCATACGAGGCATGCGGCGATGAATGCCGAGAATACCGAGGAAAGTCCGAAGTATATGAAGATCTCGTACGTCATCCACGCAGCCGATCCGACGATCAGGCAGAGCGGGATCTTGCGTGCCGGGACGTTGAATATTATGCAGAATCCGCAGGTGACGCAAAGCGAGCAGGGCAGCTCCATCCAAAGTGGTATCATAACAGAGCACCTCCCAGCAGATCGTATATCTTGATGACGACGCCGGCTCCCGCAGCCAGCGACACGGCGGTGAGGATGGCTTCCATCAGACGGGCGACGCCCGACAGCATGTCTCCCGAAAGGAAGTCCCTTATCGAATTTGTCAGCGCCACGCCGGGCACGAACAGCATTATGGCGCCTATTATTATCGGGTCGAAGTTGGTGCCGTCTATGGACGATGCCGCCAGTATGGCTATGAAGCTGGCGAGGGCGCAGCTGCAAAATCCGGTAACGAATGAGTTTACATCCACGCGTTTGAGAAGGCGTGAGAACAGGTAACAGAGAGAGCCGGAAACCATGGCGACACAGCAGTCGAGAGGCTGTCCGCCCATTATGAGACAGAAGGCGGCCGATACCATGATAGCTCCGGCGACACGCAGCGGCAGCGAATAGCCTTTCTTGCCCTCTATATCCTTCAGTATCTCCATACCTCTGTCGACGGACAGATCCGTGGTTGTGAACTGCCTGGAAAAGTGATTCACGTCCGATATCTTTCTCAAATCGGTGTTTATGCCGCTTATCCTTTTTATGTATGTCTGGGTGTCGTCTTCGTCACCGCCCTTGTCCAGCGATATGAATATGCCGGTGGGTGTGGCGAACACCTCGACGTTATCTATCCTGCACGATTTGCATATGCGGCTCATGGTATCCTCAACACGGTATACCTCAGCGCCGCTCTTCATCATTATCTCGCCGGCGTAAAGCGCCAGCATGAGGACTTTTTTCTGGAATACGTTTACCATCTGGACCCCTTTTAAATCTATATGTAAAGTGATGGCATACGGCGGGGCATGCGCATATGGAAATGCCCGGGCCTCACCGTGTCAGCTGTTTTGCTCCGGAGATCTTGTATACGAGCTCGTGTCTGCTCTGAGTCTCGGTCTTCTTGAATATATTGCTCATATGGCGCTTTACCGTGTTTTCCGATATTGAAAGCTCGGCGGCTATCTGCTTGTTGCCGAGACCGCGGTTCACCAGTATCAGCACCTGACGCTCGCGCTCCGACAGGTCGTAACGTTCGGCTATGATGTTGACGGCCTCGTCCGGCGATATCTGGGTGTCGGCTATCTTCAGCGGATCGCTCTTGTAGAAATAGTATATGAGGAATATGTTCAGCAGTACGTACATCAGGATGAGAGGATCGAAAGCGTATATCTCCAGCAGATTATCCTCCGTCTTGTACCACGTGCTGTAATCCCAGTACGCTATCCATGCCATATAGCCCACCAGCAGCAGAGCCATTATCAGGTTGACGTTCCTTGTGGCGTTGGATTTGTATTTTCTGCATATCAGCACGCAGCTGCGGATGCCCAGGAATATCATCGCGCCGTCATAGGAGAAGTTCACTATCTGCAGCATCAGGTTCCAGAAGCCGCCGTCCACATGGATCGTATATGAATCATATCTTCCCAGGGATATGGAAAGTATCTGGGAGAATACGAGATATACGGCCGATATTATCAGCAGGGCCCTGACGCTTATGACTTCCTCGACTTTCGCGACTATCATTATGACGTATACCCATGCCGTCACAAGTGCGCAGAAAAGTGAGTCGGAAAGGGTTATCAGTGCGAAAACCAGCTTTCCCGACGCCATTTCCCCGAGAAAATAGTACGTTATGAAGTCCGTTACCATATATGAGAACATGGCGGCGACGCATATGAGGATAGCCCTGTGATGTCTGTCGCGCTCCTTGGCGTTGAGGATCACGGTCAGGGTCAGCGTGACGCCGCCCAGGATTATGACCGCTATATATATGAAGTTATAGAAATTGTATAATCCGCTTTCCGAAAAATCCATAAGACCACCATGCCTGTCAGAAGTGCCGGGAAACCCGACATAGTTATTTAGATACTTAGTATATTATATTAATTTTGGTAACTGTAAGTCAATGAAAATCAGGAAAAAGTGGAAGTATACACGACGGAGAGGTTGACCGGAGGTGCGACAGATTGTATAATTGTATACAGAAATACAAAAAGGCGACTGTCCCAGACCGGCTCTGGCTGACAGACCGGCTGACCGGCATCGCGACGTAAGGACAACGTGATCAGGAGGTAAAGGTATAATGGGAAAAACACTTGCATACAAGATTCTGGAGGATCATCTGATAGAGGGCAACCTGTCCCCGGGCGAGGAGATCACCATAAAGGTGGATCAGACTCTGACCCAGGACTCGACGGGTACCATGGTGTATCTGCAGCTTGAAGCCATGGACGTGGACAGGGTGAAGACCGAACTGTCGGTAGCCTATATAGACCACAACACTCTCCAGACGGGATTCGAGAACGCAGACGACCATGAGTTCATAAAGAGCGTGGCCAGAAGACACGGCGTGCTGTTTTCAAAGCCGGGCAACGGTATCTGCCATCAGCTCCATCTGGAAAACTACGGCAAGCCGGGCAAGACGCTGTTGGGCTCCGACAGCCATACGCCGACGGGCGGCGGTCTGGGCATGATAGCCATAGGAGCGGGCGGCCTCGACGTGGCAGTAGCCATGGCAAAGGGAACCTACAGCCTGACGGCTCCGAAAGTTGTGAAGGTGGAGCTCAAGGGAGCTCTTAAGCCGTGGGTATCGGCGAAGGACGTGATCCTCTACGTGCTGCAGCAGCTTACGGTAAAGGGCGGCGTAGGCAGGATCATAGAGTATACGGGCGACGGAGTGAAGAACCTCTCCGTGACTGACAGGGCGACCATAACCAACATGGGAGCAGAGCTGGGAGCCACCACGTCGGTGTTCCCGAGCGACGAGAATACCCGCGCCTACCTGAAGTCTCAGGGAAGGGAAGAGGATTACAGACCGCTGGCTGCCGATGCCGATGCGGTGTACGATGAAGAGCTCATCGTCGACCTCGACAAGCTGACTCCGCTGGCTGCAATGCCGCACAGCCCGGACAACGTGGACAGCATCAGCAACATAGGCGAGATAAAGGTGGATCAGGTGGCTATCGGAAGCTGCACCAACTCCTCCTATACGGATCTGATGAAGGTGGCGGCCATACTGAAAGGCAGGAAGGTTCATCCTGATGTCAGCCTTGTCATATCGCCGGGATCCAGCAAGATACTCGAGAAGATGGCGGAAAACGGCGCCCTTGCAGATATCATAAGCGCAGGCGCCAGAGTCATAGAGAACGCCTGCGGTCCATGTATCGGAATGGGACAGTCCCCTAAGTCGGGTGCCGTATCCCTCAGGACGTTCAACAGGAACTTCAAGGGCAGGAG
>CASEFF010000003.1 GCA_949287115.1 uncultured Bacillota bacterium
AACGCATCGTTCTTGTCATGTATGCGTCCCAGCACTTTCAGCACGCTGTTTTCAAAGGACTGCACTCCTATGCTGAGTCGGTTTATGCCCTTTCGCAGATAGCGCTCCATCTTTTCATCGCTCAGCGTGGCCGGATTGGCTTCTATCGTTATTTCCGCGTCTTCCGTTATGTTGAAATTGTCATTGAGACAATCCATAAGCCGTCCTATATCCCACGGCGAAAGAAGAGAAGGCGTCCCTCCTCCTATGTATACGCTGTCGACCTCGCGATAACGCCACTTCTCCGCCCTTATACCTATCTCCTTCATCAGCGCCGCCGCATATTCCGATAATATCCTGCTCTCATTGCATCCGAAGGAGAGGAAATCGCAATACCTGCATTTTCTCTCACAAAACGGTATATGAAGATACAGACCCGGTTTATTTGTTTTCGTCATACTTGAGTACCGCAGTAAACGCTTCCTGTGGCACCTCTACGGTGCCGAACTGCCGCATTCGCTTTTTTCCTTCCTTTTGCTTTTCCAGCAGCTTCTTCTTCCTCGAGATGTCGCCGCCGTAACACTTTGCTATTACATCCTTTCTGTACGCTCTGACTGTCTCTCTGGCTATGACCTTCTGTCCGATGGATGCCTGTATAGGCACCTCGAACTGATGCATCGGTATTATCTCCTTAAGCTTCTCGCATACGAATCTTCCTCTGGCATATGCCTTCGACTCGTGGACGATCATCGAAAAAGCGTCGACGACTTCCTTGTTGAGCAGTATATCCAGCTTGACGACCTTGGACGGTTCGTACCTGGAAAACTCGTAATCGAGCGAGCCGTAGCCTCTCGTCTTGGATTTCAGGGCATCGAAGAAGTCATATATGACTTCGTTCAGAGGCATGTCGTAGTGGAGATTCACCCTGTTTTCGGTGATATACTCCATGTTCAGCATCCTTCCCCTGCGCTCCTGACATATCTCCATGATGTTGCCCACATATTCCTTGGGCACCATGATGTCCGCCTTTACCATAGGCTCTTCTATGTGATCTATCAGCGTCGGGTCCGGCAGGTTTGACGGATTCTGCACCATCTGCACACTGCCGTCGTTCATCACCACTTTGTATATAACGCTCGGCGATGTCGTTATGACCGCGAGATCGAACTCACGCTCAAGTCTTTCGACGATTATCTCCATGTGGAGCAGCCCCAGAAAACCGCATCTGAACCCGAATCCCAGCGCCGTCGACGTCTCCGGTTCGAAGTGGAACGCCGCATCGTTGACCTGCAGCTTTTCCAGCGCATCCTTTACGTTCTCGTACTTTTCTCCCTCGGCGGGATATATGCCGCAGTATACCATCGACTGGACTTTTTTGTATCCCGGGAGCGGTTCATCCGTCGGATCGTCCGCCAGCGTTATGGTATCGCCGACTCTGGCATCGGCCACCTGCTTTATGCTGGCGCACACGTAACCTACTTCTCCCGCCCTCAGTGACTCGCGCTCCACCGGTCCCGGAGAGAACACGCCCACCTCGGTTACTTCATAAGTTTTTCCCGCATTCATCAGGCATATCTCATCGCCTTCCCTTACTGTGCCGTCAAACACTCTCGTATATATTACGACGCCTCTGTAATTGTCGTAATACGAGTCGAATATCAGCGCTTTCAGCTTGCCGTGCTCGTCTCCTCCCGGCGCCGGTATGTCCGTCACGATCCTTTCGAGAAGATCTTCGACTCCGGTACCTTCCTTTGCCGATACGAGCGGTGCGTTTTCGGCATCTATCCCTATGACGTCCTCTATTTCGCTCTTCACCTCTTCCGGTCTCGATGACGGCAGATCGATCTTGTTGAGCACCGGCATTATCTCAAGGTCCTCATCCATCGCAAGGTATACGTTGGCCAGCGTCTGCGCCTCGACGCCCTGGGTGGCATCCACCACCAGCACTGCTCCTTCGCAGGCCGCAAGGCTTCTGGAAACTTCATACGTGAAGTCCACATGTCCCGGCGTGTCTATGAGGTTGAATATGTACTCGTTGCCGTCCTTCGATCTGAACACCAGTCTCGTCGTCTGAAGCTTTATCGTTATGCCTCTTTCACGTTCGAGGTCCATATTGTCAAGGAACTGCTCCCTCATCTCCCTCTCCGAGACCAGCCCCGTCTTCTCTATTATCCTGTCGGCCAGCGTCGACTTTCCGTGATCTATATGTGCTATTATGCTGAAATTTCTTATGTACTTCTGATAATCCTTCATCTCTGCCTCTCTAACTTAAATATATATTGTATATTTTACTGGAAAATCCGCAGTATATCAACAAATTTTCCTTGCAAACCGGCCTTCGTTCATATATACTTTAAGTTGCGAATTTTTAGCTGTATTTTAAGAAAGTGGGGTAATTTAAAATGGCGAATATTAAATCCGCAAAGAAAAGAATCCGTGTTATCGATAAGAAGACAGCCAGAAACAGACGTATAAAGGGTCATCTCAAGGCTATCTTAAAGTCATTTGACGCCGCTATCGAAGCAGGCGACATGGAAACCGCCAAGGAAAAACTGGCTCTGGCGGAAAAGAAGCTCATGCAGGCTGCTGCAAAGCACACTATCCACAAGAAGGCCGCTTCAAGAAAGGTATCGAGATTAACGAAGAGATTCAACAAGGCTAACGCCTAGTTCTCACCCGTCCCCACCGGCGCGTAAGTTAAACGCGCAAGAGCTTGCGTAAAGCAAGAGAACGAATAAAGAAAAAAGATGGAATCGTGTCTCCCATCTTTTTTTTATGCAGAAAATACCGTTGTATGATATACTGTCTATTGAGAAAGCGACAGGAGGACATTCACATGAGTACACATATAAACGCCGCCGGCAAAAACGATATAGCGCCTTCGGTGCTGCTTCCGGGCGATCCCCTGAGGGCGAAGTTCATAGCCGAAAACTTCCTGGAAAACCCGAAGTGCTACAACGAGATACGCGGCATGCTGGGATACACCGGCACCTACAAGGGAGTGCCCGTATCGGTGCAGGGCACGGGCATGGGCATGCCGTCCATGGGCATCTATTCCTGGGAGCTGATAACGGAATACGGCGTCAGAAACCTCATCAGGATCGGTACGGCCGGCTCCTTCCACGAGCACATCAAAGTCAAGGACATCGTGGTCGGCATGGCAGCCTCTACCGACTCCAATTACATCCACGCCTTCGACGTCCCCGGCACGTACGCGCCGTGCGCCAGCTACGAGCTGCTGACGAAGATCGCGGCGGCATCCGACATGCTGGATATCCCGTTCAAGGCCGGCAACATAGTGTCCTGCGACGTCTTCTACGAGCTCAGCGACGACTGGTGGAAAAAATGGGCGTCCATGGGTATAATGGCCGTGGAAATGGAAGCGGCAGCGCTCTACATGAACGCCGCCTACAACAACGTCAACGCTCTGGCTCTCATGACCATCAGCGATCATTTCGTCACCGGTGAAAAGGCCACGGCGCAGGAACGCCAGACGTCCTTTACCGATATGATGAAGCTGGCTCTCGAAGCAGCCGTTATGTGATCACCGGATCCCACAGCCGGATCCCACAGGACACAGGAGGTGTGAAATTGAAAATACTTGAATCTGCGGAAAACTATCTCGAATCGATACTGATACTCAAAAAAGAAAAGGGCAACGTCAGAGCGATAGATATCGTCAACTATCTGGGATTCTCCAAGCCCCGCGTCAGCATAGCCCTGAAGCAGCTGGAGACGAACGGCTTCATAACCAGAGACGAGGACAACCATATCTTCCTCACCGACTCCGGCAAGGAGATCGCCGACTCCATATACGAACGCCATCAGCTTCTGAGCGAGCTGTTCATCAAGATCGGTGTCAGCGAGGATACGGCCAGAGACGACGCCTGCAAGGTCGAGCATCACATAAGTCAGGAAACGTTCGAATGCCTCAAAAAGCTGTACGCCAGCATATAACCGCAAACCTTATGAGGATAAGAGGGCGGAGCGCTGCATGGATTGCCATGCGGCTGCTCCGCCCTTTCGCATCACACCTTGATATCGTCCTTCAGCTTTTCAAACGTCTTGTCACCGATGCCGGACACGTTCTTGATATCCTCTATCGTCCGGAAGCGTCCGTTCTCCTCGCGGTAATCGATGATCTTGCCTGCTATCACAGGTCCTACTCCGTCCAGCTCCTGCAGCTCCAGCGAATCCGCAGTGTTGATGTTGATCCTGCCGTCGGAATAGTACGAGACGCCGGCCGCGTCCGGATCGCCGGCTGCGCCTTCAGCGTCAGTGATGACAGGCGGGATGAATATCTTCTCACCGTCCTCTACGAAGGCCGCCCTGTTTATCTCCGTAATGTCCGCCTCCTCCGTCAGTCCGCCCGCCGCTTCTATAGCGTCCTCGACGCGGCTTCCCTCCTTCAGCTCCGCCACCATCGGATTGTTCACTTCGCCGCCTATGTCCACAAATATGCCCGCAGGCTCCGGCTCCGCTGCAGCGACCGTGGCTTCCGTCTCGCGATCCTTCTCCTCCTCATCGGATCCCGGCGCAAAGACAAAAAAGGCCGCGACTATCACCACCGCGACAGCCGCCACCTTTACGAGCATATCCTTGTTTTCATCCAGGAACTCCCAGAGCTTCCTGTTCTCTCTTATGTACTCCTTTAACCTGTTCATGACGCATACCTCCTTTTTGTATTATATTACATTTTCTGGAAGTATTTGTCAATCGTTTATCCTTATTCAGCCGAAATATATCTCCTCACGCGTGACATCGGCGTCGCTCCTGTCCCAGTTAAGTCCGAAATGATCGGCCACAGTCTTCATCACCAGCTCCGGACTGAGATTTGATACGCTTCCCGAATCCAGCACCGCTTTTATCCTCAGCGCCTCCGCCTCCGGCATGAACTCTATCTCTCTTATCATGGGCTTGATATCGACCTCCGCGAGCTCCTTTTTCTTCTTCTGCTTCTTCAGCGCGCATATCCTTTCCTGACCCATGTAAGAAGCCTTCATGTCGTCGCCCGACATATCGGGAATTCCCGTCGCCGGCATGATGATCGAATACGCTGCCGCCGTCGTACGCGCCGCCAGCGTCCTGCCGCCCTCTTCGCCCCGCGTACAGCCCGTGATATCCAGTCCCTCCGGCATCATCGCCCTCAGCCGCGAGCTGATCTCCTCCGGGCTCATATCCTCCGTCGTCTCTATCTCCACCAGCTCCTTCAGTCCTTCGTATCCCAGAGACAGCGGCTGCGCGAAGCTTATCTTCGGATGAGGATTGAATCCCTTGGAATAAGCCAGCCTTATGCCGGCCTTCTTTATCGTCCTGTAAAACAGCCGCATCAGATCCAGGTGCGATATGTAGCAGATGTTGCCCGTTTTGGAAAATGTCAATACGTACTTATACATCGCGTGCCTCCCTGAATTCCGCTCCCTTGAAGCATTCCGTATACCTGTTGATGCCACATCCGGTGCAGCCCTGCCTGCAGTCGGGAGTCGTCTGACCTCTCTTAGCTCTTTCGTTTTCCTCTATCAGATATTCCCTGCTCACGAGCGGATCTATGATGTCCCACGGCAGCACCTCGTCATAGCTGCGTTCTCTGTGGCTGTAAAACGCAGGATCTATGCCTGTCTCAGCGAAGGCCTTTTCCCAGAGCTCAGGTCTGAATTTCTCGCTCCAGCTGTCAAAGCTGCATCCGAGCCTGTGCGCCGTCTCCAGCACCCTGCCGATGCGCCT
>CASEFF010000004.1 GCA_949287115.1 uncultured Bacillota bacterium
AAGATATCCGCGGAAGGCGAGCTGCGGGAGGGGATGAGCTTTTCCTTCGACGAGGATGTGCCCATCAGTTTCTGCCATATTCCCATCGGAGACGGAGAAAAATATCTGATACCGCTGTTCACGAGCGAGGAACAGATGGAAAAGGGAGAAGCAGGCTCCGCAATAAACCAGCCTTTTGCCGCATTGCTGGATGCGCTGGACAACTGGCCGGAATGCGTGGGATACGTGATAAATCCGTATTCCGACAAGCTGCTTGTGGATCACGGCATACGGGATATGATAGTCGGGTTTGAACCCAAGTCGTACGTGTCCTTCGTAAAGGGCAGCGTACTGGACATGAAGGTGGATGCAGTCGTGAACTCTGCCCACAGGACGTTGCTGGGAGGCCGGCAGGTGGATGAGATACTTCTTGCCGAGGCGGACGGAGGATATGTGGCGGAAGCATTCCTCTGCGGCGGAGGGCTGAACGGAGCGATACATGAGGCCGCAGGCAAAGAGCTGTTTGACGAGTGTCGCAGTCTCGGAGGATGCGAGGTCGGAACGGCAAAGATCACAGGCGCTTACGGTATAAACGGCGCCGACCATATCATCCATACGGTGGGACCGGTGTACGAGGGAGAAGAGAGCGGAGAAGAGACGGAGCGGCTGCTGGCGTCCTGTTACCGCAGCGTTCTCGATGTTGCGGCTGAGAACGGATGCCGCAGCGTGGCGTTTCCGTGCATATCGGCGGGAGCGTGCGGATATCCCGTCTGGAAGGCGGCTGCCACGGCTATCATAACGGTGGTGGAGTGGTTTGAAGAGCATCCCGATATCGTGATGAACGTATATATGTGCGCCTTCACCGAAAACGAATACAAAAGCTTCATGAACATGATAAAGAAATAGAGCCGGCGTATCCGCAGATGGATACAGAAGGATACAGGTGAAATGAAAAAAAACAGGCATGTCTGCCGTATGGTGCGGACATGCCTGAAATTTTTTGTTGTAAAATGCGCGGGCGGTGATATAATATAGTTAACTTGTGAATATATATTCACGTCAGCTGTGTCAGCAAAAAAAGAAGGACGGCAGACCGGCGGCAAAATGAGAAGTGAGCGGATATCATGTACAAAAAACTCGATGAAAACACAATAGATCTGATACTGGAAAACGGGATAAGCGAATTCGTCGAAAAGGGTTACGGCAAGGCGGCGATGAGCAATATCGCAAAGCGTTCGGGCGTCAGCGTCGGCGTCATATATAAGTACTTCGACGATAAGAGCGCTTTTTTCATGCGCTGCGTCGATCACAGTCTCGAGCTGCTGGACAGAGTGTTGAGTGAGGCTGTCGGGGATGCGGAGGATATAAGGGACTGCGTCGGCAGACTCGTCCATGCCCTGATAAAAAACTCGCGGGAGCATGACAGCTATAACGCCATGTATCACGAGATAACGTCGGGAGGATACGGTGAGTTCGCAGCGGAGCTGGCAGAGAGAATAGAGAGACGGTCGGCTGAGATATACAGGAACGTCATCCTGCAGGCGCAGGAAAAGGGGATAGTGAAGAACGACGATGATCCGGGCGTGCTGGCGTTTTTCTTCGACAACCTGCTGATGATGATGCAGTTTTCATACAGCTGCGATTATTACAGGGAGAGGATGAAGATATTCTGCGGCGATGCGGAGCACGACGATGAGGCCATGGAGAAAATCATGATACGCTTCATCGAAGCGGCGCTGGGCGTGACTGAGGAAAAACGGATCCGATGACGAAAGGAGTGGTCATATGCTGTATGTCATAGCCTATGATATAGGTACGACGGGAGTTAAGACGTGCCTCATATCCATAGGGGATAAAGTGGAACTTGTAGCCGGAACCTATGGAGAGTATGACCTTTTCATACTGGAAAACGGCGGAGCGGAGCAGGACGCCGATCAGTGGTGGCGCGCCATGTGCGAGACGACGAGAGAGCTGATGGAGAAGACGGACGTACCGGCGGACAGGATAGACGGCATATCCTTCTGCTCGCAGATGCAGGGGTTCGTTGCGGTGGATCGTGACGGGAACGCCCTGAGGCGCCCCATGAGCTACATGGATCAGAGAGCCGTCAGGGAGATGAAGGAATGTCAGGAGCACGGCGTGACGATAGCCGGTGTGAACGTATTCAAACTGTTAAGGAGCCTTGCGGCGACCCATGCGGCATCCACCAGCGTGAAGGATCCGCTGTGGAAATACAAGTGGGTGCAGAAAAACGAGCCCGATGTTATGGCGAAGATGTACAAATGGCTCGACGTGAAGGAATACCTGATAGCCAGATGCACCGGCGAGTTCGTCATGACCAGGGATTCCGCCTATGCGACGTTCCTTTACGATACGAGAAAGGGTCGCGAGGGATGGAGCGACAGCCTCTGCAGGATGTACGGCGTCGACAGGGAGCATCTTCCGCGTATAATAGAGTGTACGGATGTGGCGGGAAGGCTGACGGAAAAAGCGGCGGCGGAGCTGGGACTTGCACCGGGTACCGATGTCTACGGCGGTGGCGGCGATGCAACGCTCATAGGAGTCGGAGCGGGAAGCGCATCGGTAGGCGAGACACACATATATTCGGGAACGTCGGGATGGGTGACCACGGTTGTCGACAGGCAGTACGTGGACATCGGCTCCATGATAGCCGGCATAGTGGGAGCTCAGACGGGACGTTACAACTACTTCGCGGAAATGGAGACGGCCGGTAAGTGCTTTCAGTGGGTGAAGGAACATCTGGCTCTTGACGAGATAGGCGTGTATATGGAAAAGACCGACGTGGCGGAAAGCGCAGAGACGGTATATGAGAGCCTTTACGACTACATGTCGGATACGGTCGCTCAGGCGCAGCCGGGCGCCGGCGGAGTGATATTCACACCGTGGCTCCACGGTAACAGGTGTCCCTTCGAGGCTCCCGATGCGGCGGGGATGTTTTTCAACATAAGGCTGGAGACGGGAAAGACGGAGATGATAAGAGCGGTGCTGGAAGGCATCTGTTATCATCTCAGATGGATGCTGGAATGTGAAGACCGTAAGGTGAAGACGCCGGAAACGGTCAGGTTCGTAGGCGGCGGAGCCCTTTCCGATGTCACGTGTCAGATGCTGGCGGACATAACGGGAAAGACGGTGGAAACGGTCGAAAACCCAAAGGATGTGGGGGCTGTAGGCGCAGCCATACTTGTCGCCATAGGAAAGGGAGCCATAAGGGATCTGGACGATGCGGACAGATTCGTTCCGGTGAAGGGAAGGTTCGTTCCCGACAACAGCAACAGAGAGATCTATGACAGGAACTACAGCGTTTTCAGGAAGCTCTACAAAGCAAACAGGAAGAACTTCAGGATACTGAACGGTATCGGATAGATGCAGCGGGATATGGAGGAGATACGGATATGGATGAGAAGGAAAAGAGAAAGCTCGTGGTGGAGACGGGAAAAGAGCTGCTCAGAACGGAGCTGGTGGCGAGGACGTGGGGAAACATAAGCTGCCGTCTGGACAGTGACAGTTTTCTGATAACACCCAGCGGACTGGACTATATGCAGATGTCGGAGGACGACATAGTGCTGTTTCACATGGAGTCGGGAGAATGGGAAGGAAAGCACAGGCCTTCCAGTGAAAAGAGAGTCCATACCGCGGCGTATAAAAGCTTTGACGAGGTGGAGTTCGTGATACATACACATCAGAAATACGCCACCGCTCTGGGACTGACGGGAACGGATTCACTTGTCATCACCGAAGATGAGCGTAAAAAACTGGGCGGCATAGGACTGGCGTCATACGGCCTTTCAGGCACGAAAAAGCTGAGCCGCGCCGTTACCGAAGTGTTCGACAAAGGTGCAAAGACCGTACTGATGGTACATCACGGCGCGCTCATATGCGGCAGGACGAAAGAAGAAGCGATGGAAAGAGCGATGCTGCTGGAGGATATATGCAGGCGCAGCATAAAGGGCATGGATGCGGCAGACGATCACGGCATCACCGTCGTGGAAGGGGAAATCAGGGATGATCTGCGGAGGCGCTTTCCGCAGGCAGATGTGTTCAGATCGGCTGCAGTGGATATATGTGCCGCCGCAGGCCGCGATGTGTATGCACAGATCGACGACATGGCACAGATGATAGGAAAGAGCATACCGGTCGTATCGGACGGAGCGGAAGCTGCCTCTGTGCTGGAAAGGAGGCCGGCCGTGCTGATAAAGGATACGGGAGCTGCGGTAAGAACGGAGACGGAAGACGATACGGAAGCGATGAAGCTGCTGGTGGACAAGGCGTGCCTCAGCTTCGTCCATACACAGGCATCGGGCAGCAGAGCCGGACTGGGAGCCGTCGATGTGGCACTGATGAATTTCATATATAAACACAAGTATTCCGGAAGAAAGCAGGAGGAGTCATGATATCCCAAAAGAAAAGAGAAACGATAAGAGTTATAAAATTCGTTCTGTTCTCGGCGTCGGCCGGGATAATAGAACTGCTGGCCTTTACACTGCTCAACGAACTGACGAACTGGTCCTACTGGCCGTGCTATCTGATAGCCCTCATACTGTCGGTGGTGTGGAACTTCACCCTCAACAGGAGGTTCACGTTCAAATCGGCCAACAACATACCGGTTGCAATGGCGAAGATAATAGCGTTCTACTGCGTTTTCACGCCGGTGACGACGATTCTTGGCAACTATCTTGCCGAGGATCTGCAGTGGAATGAATACCTGGTGACGGGTATGAACATGGCTCTCAATATAACGACGGAATACCTGTACGACAGATTCGTCGTTTTCAGAAAGACTCTGGATACCAATGCGGCGGCGAGGAAGCAGGAAGTATCGGAACTCATGGGAAGGGAGATGGATTGATATGAAGAACTGCGGTATAAGCAGGTGGGATGACCCGGGCGAGATAAACAGACAGCTGAAGGAGCTGACGGATCAGCCCATATGGGAAGTGGATGATGATTACTACGACAACGTTGTGATGAAGTATTTCGATGAAAAATGCGCGGGATCGAAAGCCGTATACGAGGAGGCGAGAAAGTACATCCCGGGCGGCGTGCAGCACAACCTTGCGTTCAACAAGCCGTTCCCAATGTGTATGACGAAGACCGACGGCGCGTATCTTTACGATAAGGACGGCAACAGGTACATAGATTTTCTCCAGGCGGGAGGCCCGACCATACTGGGGAGCAACTATCCGG
>CASEFF010000005.1 GCA_949287115.1 uncultured Bacillota bacterium
CCGTGATCCTCTACACGCTGCAGATCTACGGGGAGTTTTCCGGCTGCATGGATATTGTGACGGGAGCTTCGCGCATATTCGGCATAGAGATAGCCCGTAACTTCAGGCGGCCCTTCTTCTCCGGATCCGTCGGCGAGTTCTGGCGCCGGTGGCACATCACGCTGGGCGCATGGCTCAAGGATTACGTCTTCTATCCCGTCAGCCTGTCGCGCCACTTCCGCAGCTTCAGCAAGACCGTCAGGAAACACGTCGGCTCGAAGCATTTCGCGGCGATACTGCCCGGAGCATACGCTCTTTTCTTCGTCTGGCTCTGCAACGGGCTGTGGCACGGTGCCGGAGTCAAATACATCGTCTACGGATTTTATTACTATGGCCTCATGATGCTGGGACAGGCGGCAAGGCCGCTGTCCGACAGGGTTTTGTCGTATCTGTCCGTATCGAGGGATTCCCGTGGATATCACGTATTCGAAGTTGGCAGAACGTGTCTGCTCGTATGCTTCGGCATGCTCATATTCAGATCGTCGGATCTTGGACAGGCCGGCTCCATACTCGGCACCATCGTGAGCGAGCCACGCATATCGGCCCTTGCGACGGAACTCATGTCCGTAAAGGGTATCGACGCCGCAGACTATGCCGTGCTGCTGGCCGCTTCACTTCTCATGCTCTTCGTATCATGGAAAGAGGAACGCGGAAAAGACGCGGTCAGCCTCATGACAGACCGCACGCTGCCCGTACGCTGGACCGCATATATGTGCCTCATATTTGCGGTCATCATATTCGGCGCTTACGGCGGCAGCTTCATCAACGCCGCCCTCATATACGGTGAGTTCTGAAAAGGAGGAAAACAATGAAAAAGTTCGTACGAGCCCTGCTGTTCATCTGCCTGTTCTGTCTGCTGTTCATCTTCCTTTCCATCCTGCTGGCCGCCAGCGGCAACTCCTCGGAAGACGGCATGGAGTCAAGGATAACGAAAGCCTACAGAGGCGAGGATCCCGACAGCCTCGACGTGATATTCGCCGGCAACAGCGACATGTACAGAGGGATATCTCCCGTAGATCTCTACCACGATACGGGTATAACCTCCGCCGTGGCAGGCCGCCCCGGCAACACGCTGGCGGAGATATCAAAAGACATGGACGACATTCTGCGATATCAGAAACCCCGTGTGCTGGTACTGGAGACAGACTGCATGTTCTCCGACCGCAACCCCGGCCACAAAAGCGGCAGCCGAAAGGAAAAGCCGTCTCTTTTCGGCAGATTTAAAAGCGCTGTGGACAATGCCGACAGCGCCATAACTACAGCTATAAACTACTATTTTCCGCTCATAAAATATCACGACAGGTGGAAGTCTCTCAGCCTTTCGGCACTCTTCAGCTCAGATCACGGCTTCTACAGCTTCCGCAACAAGGGCATGGCCTATTCGGCAAAGGTATCGCCCTATAACGGCGGTACATCGTACATGGAGCAGGGCTCCGGCAAAAAGCGATCCCTTGACGGCAAAGACGAAGCGTGTTTTGACGAGATACTTCAAAAGTGCATCGATAACGATATCAGGCTCGTCCTGATGACCGTACCGTCAGCCAACACATGGAACAGGGGAAAATCCGAAGCCGTAAAAGCTCTGGCCGTCAGACACGGCCTGTGCTATTACGATTACAACGTCGACTTTCCCGACAGTTTTGACTGGACGCTGCACACCACCGACGGAGGCAATCATCTCAATTACGCCGGCGCCGTCAAAGTCACTTCCGACTTCGCCGTGAAGCTGACTCATGAGCTCGGCATGAAGAAGAGCAGCCTGACCCCGCAGCAGGCAGAGCGTTGGCAGAAGGACTACGAAGCCTTCCACGAAGGCATCAGTCCAGCTTCTCCTTAAGATACTTCTCGAGTATCTGCTGCTCGGAAAAGAAATACTTCTTTCCCTCCACTTCCTGATATTCCTCATGGCCCTTCCCTATGAGAGCCACTATATCGCCCTCGCGACAGTTGTCTATCAGGTGTCTGATGGCCTCTTCCCTGTCATCTATCACCCTATAGCTGCCGTCGTGGACATCGAGTCCGCGGATTATATCCTTATTTATCTCTTCCATGGGTTCGAACCTCGGATTGTCCATGGTAATGACCGTAAGGTCGGCGTACTTTCCCGCCATCTCTCCCATGTCGAACCTGCGCTGCTTCGGCTTGTTGCCGCCGCCTCCGAACAGGCATATAAGACGCTCCGGTTCGTATTCTCTCAGCGTCGTCAGCAGGTTTTCCATGCTGAGAGCGTTGTGAGCGTAATCTATTATGAACCTCGCATCGTGAACAGAGTCCTCGAATATCTGCATCCTGCCCTTGACCTGAACCTCTTTCAGCGCTTCCGCTATCACATCCGGCGATACTCCGATGAGATATGTTATCGCAGCCGCCACCAGCGCGTTTTCCACGTTGTACCTGCCCGGCATATTGAGCACGATCCCGGCATCGAACATGCCTGAGACATCGAATCTGACGCCAAGCACCCCCGGCTCCCAGATGTTTTCCACATTGCGCGCCGTAAGATCCGCATCCTCTTTCTGAGAAACGGTGTAAAGCCTCTCCGGCTCGCCCGTCACCTGACGCCATCGCTCATCGTCTATGTTGGCCACCACGTTTTCCGTCTGATCGAACAGCATCTTCTTACAGTTGAGATATTCATCAAAATCCTCGTGCTCTCCCGGTCCCACGTGATCCGGCGATATATTGAGAAAAGCCCCGTAATCGAACTTTATCCCGGCAGTGCGTTCCAGCTTGAGACCCTGGGACGACACTTCCATAACGACACAACTGCACCCTTCCGACAGCATGTGATCGAATATGGAATGGAGTTCATAGGACTCCGGCGTCGTGTTTTTCGTAGGTATCTTCTCCGATCCGACGAAGGCGCCCAGCGTTCCTATCATGCCGGTCCTGCGCCCGTCCTTTTCCAGGATCTTCTTTATCATGTGGGCCGTCGTCGTCTTTCCCTTCGTTCCCGTCAGCCCTATCATCGTCATCTTTTCGGCGGGGTGATCGAACCACGCGGCGGATATCCGCGCCAGCGCGCCCCTCGTATCTTCCGTCTTCACCACCGTCACGCCGGTCTCATCTTCCGGCACGTCCTCGACGATGACGGCGGCGGCTCCCGCATCGACGGCATTCTTTATATATCTGTGACCGTCAGTTTCGAAGCCTTTCAGACACACAAAAAGTGACCCTTCCGTCACTTTTCTAGAATCGTATGCGATGGAAGATATCTCCACGTCGATATCGCCTTCCGTCAGGCTGTATTCCAGACCTTCAAGCAGTTTTCCAAGTATCATACGTAATATTCCCCCTCATATACCACGTGAGAAGGTCCCGTCATATGCACCACATCATCGTCATCCCATTCTACCGACAGGACTCCTCCCGGCTGTTCAACTTCCACCGTCCTTCCGCACAGTCCCAGTATGTTAAATACAACAACCGCGGAGCAGCAACCGGTGCCGCACCCCAGCGTCTCGCCCGTGCCGCGTTCCCACTCCCTTATCCTTATGTGTCCCGCATCCACCGGCTGAGCGAACGTCACATTGGTACGCTCCGGAAAGCACCGGAGATGCTCTGCGACAGGACCGTACTTTTCTATATCGATATCGTCAACATCCTCGACGATCAGCACCGTATGAGGATTGCCCCACGAAAGAGACGAAGCCCTGAACTCCCTGCCCGCTATCATCAGCGGTCTGTCGATGAACCTGTCTTCCAGGCCTTCACCGCAGCCCCGCGTCTCCACCGGCACCACCGGCACCTTTTCGGCGCGCAGCTCCGGTCTTCCTATGGCCGCGCTTATGTTGACAACTTCGCCGTCCTCGACGAAAAGATCCACTTTCTGATCTCCGCCCAGCGTCTCCACGGTGAGACTCGTCTTGTCGGTCAGTCCGTGGAAATAGGCGAACTTGGACACGCTCCTTAATGCGTTGCCGCACATCTCGGCCTCCGTGCCGTCGGGATTGAATATCCTCATGCGAAAATCGCACCTGTCCGAACTGCACAGCAGCACAAGGCCGTCCGAGCCTATGCCGAAATGCCGGTCGCATACGCGCTTTGACAGCGCCCCCGGATCATCAGGTACGTTTTCGGTGGCGTCGACGTATATGTAGTCGTTGCCGTACGCCTGCATTTTCGTGAACTTCATCTTTTCCATATCCACACAACTCCATATCACCGGCGATTGCAGCTATCTCAGCGCCTGCTCGAGATCGGCGATTATGTCGTCCGGATCTTCTATGCCGACGGATATACGGATGAACCTCTCGTTTATACCCAGCTTCTGCCTTATTTCTTCAGGTATGGACTCGTGAGTCTGGGTCAGCGGATACGTTATGAGGGACTCGGTGCCGCCGAGACTCTCCGCGAAAAGTATCATGTTGACGTTGGAGAGCAGGTTGTGAGCCGTCTGCTCGCTGTCCACCTCAAAGGATATCATGCCGCCGAACCCGGTCGACTGACTGAGATTCACATCGTACCCCGGATGATCCTCGAATCCCACGTAATATACCTTCTTTATCTTATCGTGACCTCTGAGCCACTCCGCCACCTTCTTCGCGTTCTCATTGTGACGCTTCATCCTGAGGGACAGCGTCTTTATCCCTCTGAGGACCAGCCACGAATCGAAAGGTCCGAGGCCGTTGCCTCTTGACTTCATCTGACCTCTGAAATGTTCGGCCATCTCCTTCGTCTTCACCACAGCTATGCCCGCTATGACGTCGTTGTGACCGCACAGGTATTTCGTCCCGCTGTGGACAACTATGTCGGCTCCCAGATTCATCGGTTTCTGGAAATACGGCGTAAGGAACGTGTTGTCCACCACCAGCAGCGCATCGTTTGCCTTGGCGATGTCCGATATCTTCCTGATATCCGCCACCTTCATCATCGGGTTCGTAGGTGTCTCCACGAAAAACATCCTCGTGGACGGTCTTACCGCCGCCTTAACGCTGTCGAGATCCGACATCTCCACATAGGTGAAATCACAGCCCAGCTGGCTGAATATCTCGTCACATATACGGAAAGTCCCGCCGTATATATCGTCTGACAGTATGACGTGGTCTCCCGGCTTAAGTATGCCGAACAGACACATATTTGCAGCCTGACCGCTGGTGAAGGCGAATGCCTCCACACCCTCTTCGAGTATGGCCATGGTGCGCTCCAGCTCCTGTCTCGTCGGGTTCTGAAGACGCGAGTAGTCGTATCCCGTGGATACACCGAATTTTCTGTGCCGGAACGTTGCCGTCTGAAATATCGGGAAGCTGACAGCACCCGTTATCGGATCGCAGCCAAGACCTCCGTGCACGACCTTTGAGTCAAACCCCAGGTTTTCCTTAAGATCGTAGTCATCATAATAACACTCGTTTTTCATAGTTACCGTCCTTTCCGGACACCGCGCGGTGTCCGACGATAGTAAAAAAGGCGTGAGCCGACGGCTCACGCCTCTCCGATTCAATTCGATTATACACACCGCTCATTACCCCTGTCAAGGACAGCCGATGCTCAGCGCATATTCTTAATAAACGCCTTATACCCCCTATAAGCCTCGTAAACGTCTGCTTTACTGGTTATCTCCCATGGCGCGTGCATACACAGCACGGCCACGCCGCTGTCTATGACTTCCATGCCGTAATTTGCCATGATGTAGGCGATGGTACCGCCGCCGCCTGCGTCCACTTTTCCCAGCTCCGCAAACTGATAAGCCACGCCATCGTCGTCCAGAACTTTTCTCAGCTCCGCCAGATACTCGGCATTGGCATCGTTGGAGCCGCTCTTGCCGCGGCTTCCCGTGAACTTGTTGAACACGAGACCTCTCGCAAAGAACGCCGAGCTCCTCTTTTCGAAAACATCCGCGTACATCGGGTCGTAGGCCGCGCTCACGTCGGACGACAGCATCTTCGAGTTGCCGAGAGCGCGTCTTACCTTCAGGCCGGACGTCTCGCCCATGAGAGCCAGTATCTCCGCCACCGTATTCTCGAAGAATCTTGAATGCATACCGGTGGCTCCGACGCTGCCGATCTCCTCCTTGTCGACGAGGATGCAGCACGACGTTCTTTCCGGCTCTTCCACATCCAGCATGGCGAACAGGGATGTGAAGGCGCACACCCTGTCGTCCTGACCGTATGCCATCACCATGCTCCTGTCAAATCCCATGTCTCTGGCCCTTCCGGCAGGCACGACTTCCAGTTCGGCCGATACGAAATCATCCTCCGTCATGCCGTACTTGTCCTCGAGTATGGCGAGTATGTTCTTTCTGACCGCATCCCTGGCCTCTTTAACATCCTTCGCATCCTTCGCTTTTTCGCCATCCGCGCCGTCATCGCACGCCGCATCTTTTCCCGTCTCCCCGGCACCGGCAGGGCGGCTGCCGATGAGAAGATCCAGCTTCTCGCCTTCTATGACGATACCGGCCTTCTTTTCCATCTGCTTGCCGGCCAGATGGATCAGCAGATCCGTCACTGCGAATACGGGATCACCGTCGTCCTCGCCTATGCACACATCCGTCACGCTGCCGTCCTTGCAGGCCACCACTCCGTGTATCGCCAGCGGCAGCGTCACCCACTGGTACTTCTTTATGCCGCCGTAATAATGGGTGTCGAGATACGCCAGCTCTTCGCTCTCGTAGAGCGGATTCTGCTTTACGTCCATACGCGGCGAGTCTATGTGCGCGCCCAGTATGTTCATGCCCTCTTCCAGCGGTCTCTTTCCGATGTTGAAAAGCACCACGCTCTTTTTCATGCATACGGCGTATACCTTGTCGCCGCTTTTAAGTTTTTCCCCCGAGGCGATGAGCCCGTTCAGATCGCGGTATCCCTTTTCCTCCGCCATCCTCACTGTCAGCTTCACGCACTCGCGTTCCGTCTTCCCCTCGTCCAGACAGGCTTTGTAGGCGTCGTTTATCCTTTCCAGCTCCGCCACATCAGCCTGACCGTAGGAAGACCATACATTGTCCTTCTTCATATGTTATCAGGTCACCTCCCGTTGCCGCACCTTCGTTCCTTCGCTCTGTCTATATGGATCTCCATGGCAAGGGCGCCGGCTTTCACGTCCCTGTCCTTGAACGCCTTGAATATCGCTCTGTGCTCCTCCAGCACCGTCGGCAGATAGTCGTCATCGTAGACGGACTCGGCCCCCTTGTACCTGAGAAAGCTCTGATAGGACGACAGCAGCTTTTTCAGCATCTTGTTATGGGACGCCTCGTATATCACCTGATGAAAACCGGTGTTTATGGTCAGCATCTTGTCGACGTCGTTCCTCATGGTGTAGAATTCCATGAATTCGAACGTCTCCTCCAGCCTGTCCATCTCCTCGTCCGTTATGCGCTCTATCGCCCATTTCACGGCCTGTACTTCGTACGCCTTCCTCAGCTCGAACATATCCTCGTAATCCTGATCCGTCATGCCCACGACGAAAGCGCCGCGGTTAAGGATGTTCTCAACGAGTCCGTCGCTCTCCAGCTGGCGCAGCGCCTCCCTCACGGGAGTTCTGCTGACGCCGTACGTCTTGCACAGCTGCTGCTCCGTCAGTTTCTCCCCCGGCTTGAATCTGCCGGTCAGTATGTCCTTCTGCAGCTTGCCCAGCAGGCTCGTGGAAAGAGGCGCGTTGCTCATCTCCGTTTCATCTGAAAACTTATACAGCACCATATCACGCCACCACCTGCCGGACTACAGACGTCCGAGGACGAAATCCGTAAACTCGGCCGCAGTGTTGCCGGTGCCGTCTCCCGGCATGTCCAGCGCTTCCTGAGCCGCGTCGAGAGCCGCCTCCAGCCTTGCCGCGCTGTCGGTCATGCCTATGTGTCTCAGCATCATTACCGCCGCCCTGTTGATGCTGGCAGGATTGGCGTACTCGCCGATGCCTTCTTCCATCATCCTCGGAGCCGATCCGTGGATTGCCTCGAACATGGCGTATCTGCTGCCGATGTTGGCGCTTCCGGCCGTGCCGACGCCGCCCTGGAGCTGGGCCGCTTCATCGGTGATGATATCGCCGTACAGGTTAGGCAGTATCACCACGTTGAAATTGCTGTTTATCTGATCGTTGACAAGATTTGCCGCCATGATATCCACGTACCAGTCGTCGGTCTTTATGTCGGGATAATCCCTGGCCACATCGTAGCAGAGGCTCAGGAACTTTCCGTCCGTCTTCTTCATGATGTTGGCCTTCGTGACGATGGAAACATTCTTATTGCCGTTGTTCTTCGCATACTCGAAGGCTGCGCGCGCCAGTCTCGTCGTCCCTATGGTCGTCGTAACTTTGAAGTCTATTGAAATATCGTCGTTTATATATATGACGCGGCTTCCCAGAGCGTACTCACCTTCCGTGTTCTCCCTGTAGAATATCCAGTCGATGTTCTTCTCGGGTATAACGACCGGTCGCACGTTGGCGAAGAGATCCAGCTCCCTTCTCAAAGTTACGTTGGCGCTCTCTATATTGGGCAGATCATCGCCCTTGCCCGGAGTTGTCGTAGGACCCTTGAGCAGCAGGTCGCACTCCTTTATGGCAGCCAGCACGTCGGCAGGCACCGTCTCCATCTTCGCGATCCTGTTTTCCAGTGTCAGTCCGTCGATCTTCCTCAGCTCTATCTTTCCTGCAGCAATCTCGTCAGCCAGCAGCTTTTCCAGTATGCTGCGGCAGGAATCCATGATGATGGGGCCTATGCCGTCTCCGTCTATCGTGCCTATCACGATCTTGTCCATGGCGGAAAAATCGGGCATTGCAGGAGAACTCTTAAGCCTCTCGACCCTTGCTATCTGATCTTCTATTATCTTTGCGAAATGTTCCGCGTATGTCATCTTAACCCTCCTTTATGGCGTTGATCTTGCCGCCCTTGAGTATCATGTTCATCTCCAGATCGGAGAAGTTAGGCTTCGTATCGTATACGAGACCCTTCGTCACGTTCTTCACCTTCACGGTATCGCCCTTCACCTGCTGAGGCGCATTCTCGATCACCAGCTCGTCGCCCAGCTCAAACGTATCGTAATCGGCAGGATCCGCAAACACGAGAGGCAGTATACCGCTGTTTATCAGGTTCGACCTGTGTATCCTTGCAAAGGACTTGGCTATGACGAACTTCACGCCCAGGTAGAGCGGAGCCAGCGCCGCGTGCTCACGGCTGCTTCCCTGACCGTAGTTCTCTCCTCCGATGATGGCGCATTTGCCCGCCTCGTGACATCGCTGCGAGAACCCGCCGTCTATCTTCTCGAAGCAGTAGTTGGAAAGGTGCGGTATGTTCGACCTGTAAGGCAGAAGTCTCGAATCGGAAGGCATGATGTCGTCCGTCGTGATGTTGTCTCCGGCGTGGAGCACGACCCTGGCCTCCACCGTCTCAGGCAGCGCTGTGTTCCTCGGGAACGGCTTGATGTTCGGTCCCATGGCAACATCCGTGTTGTCCTTGTTATGCCCTTCAGGGTAAACGATGAAATTGTCGTTAGGCGTAAAGTCCACGGCTGCGATATCAGGCAGGCTCTCCCCGCTCGTCATTCCGTCCGTCAGCACTCCCTTTATGGCGGAAATGGCCGC
>CASEFF010000006.1 GCA_949287115.1 uncultured Bacillota bacterium
TGAGGCCGATGATCGCCTCGTTTGCCGTTATATTGAGCGGCAGGTCCACATCTATCTGCTTCCCGTCCGCGTGTCTTTCCAGTATGACTACGATCCTTTCCCTTGCCATGAATCCGCCTTTCTACATGAACATATACGCTACCTTCTGCACGCTCTTCATCTGCCCCGCTTCCTCCGGCATCAGAAGTTCCGTTGCCGTATCGCGCGGGATGTACTCGCTTATCCTGAGCCTGCCTTCCTTCTCAAGTCCGGCGAGGCGGTTTTCCTTGCCCGGCTCATATTTGTTGCATACGAACACGAACTTGCCGTCGTCGGAGCAGTCGAGGTTGCTGAGCAGACACGACACCTTGTATCTCGAAGCCTCGTCCTGCTGTGCTAATATGAGGATGTGCTGGGACATGCTCATGATGCGTGAGACCGTTTCCGAAAAGCCGGCCGCACCGTCCACTACGATATAGTCGAATTCTCTGACGGCGACTATCGTCTCCAGCAGCCGCACGAAGTTTTCCTCTCTTATGTTCAGAGATGACAGCATCCTCGAAAAAGGCGGCATCATGTAAAAGTCCTGCTTTACCAGATACGGCTTTATGAGGTTATATACGAAACCGCTCTGGAACATCAGCTGCTTTTCCACCTCCGCCGGCATCACTTTCGGCTCCGCCATCAGCCACCCGAATGCCTGCAGCTCATCCATGCTGAGGAAAAGCGTGCGCTGGTTGCTCCTTGCCAGCACGCTGCTGATGCCGGCCGCCACCGTCGTCTTGCCGCTTCCTCCCGCCGGAGAATAGACGTATATTATGCGGGTGTCTCCCTGCTTCTTTATGTTGGCCATGGTGGCAGTGGTGAGGTTGTTCACCACCTGCTTGTATATGGTATCCGTATTCGTGTACTTGTATATCCTGCTGCCCGAAAGATCCTCGTCAGGCTCATCTTCCGTGAGAAAAAACAGATTCCCGATGTTGTGCCTGTTGAACTCTTCCTTATACATGTCCTCCTGAATGACGACGATGTCGAGAGTTCTCGGACTCTCAAAGTATTCGTCGAGATACGTGGGATCCGTTATTATCTCTATATCCCCTTCGTTCTCGAATCCATCTATGAACTTCCTGACCAGCGCCATGAGATACCTCTCATCTCCGTCAGCCAGCAGTATATTCAATCCCGCCATAACGCTCCTGCCTCCTATGCTCTTACCTTATCTGCCCGAAACTCAAGATCCGCCATCTTCAGCGTATCTCCCGGTGTCAGAGGGAATTCCCTGCCCGGGTTTATCCTCATGCCGTTGATGAATGTGCCGTTGGCGCTCCCCATGTCTTCGACGTAATATCGCCCGCCGCGTTCGGCTATCCTGCAATGGACCCTGCTGACCGCATTGCTGAACGTGATGCAGCCGTCAACCGAGTCCCGTTTTTTTCCTATCCTGTATTCCGGCATCGTTATGCGCAGGATACATTCTTCCGGCGTATTGAGTCCCGTGAGTACGAGTATCTTTTCCCCGTCGTCTGTTGCCAGAATCCCCGTCGCCTTCTCTTCAGCCGCTTCAGCCTTTGCTGCCGGGGCGGGGGCTGGCGACCCATGATCCGCCGTACCTGCGCGGCTGTCCGCTTCCCTGCGCACCGCGCTTTCTTCTGCAGCGCCTTCCTTTTCCCCTTTTTTGAAGACCTTGGAAAAGAAGCCTTTCTTCTCCCTCGCCTTCTCCGGCTCCGATACCGGCTGCACGTATTCAGTGTAGAGCGTACCGCTCGTACCGCTCAGTCTGGCGCTGGTGTTCTTCTCGAAGCCTTCTTCCTTTTTCTCCTCTTTCGCAGCAGTCCCGAACTCGTCCAGCGAACGTATCTCATCATCCATGATCTTCCTCAGGACCGGCGGCAGATCCGCCTTCGAACCTCCGCGTCCTCCGATCATCCGCCTTACCTCATCCAGAAACGCCTGCAATCCGTCGGCTGTCGCCGCGGAATCCTCCGCGCCGCTGTCTTTCTGCACCGGCAGATACAGAAGGTACGGCTTTCTGTTTTCTCTGCTTATAAATATGTAGGAAAGGCTCAGCGGTATGTTCTTCGTGTCCATGAATCCATTCTTCTCAGCCGATTGCAGCACCGTTGCCAGCTCCGCCAGCGTCGCTGCCAGCTTTTCTGTATCCATCGCTCCCGCAGCGGTATCCAGCGAATCGTACTGCGCGATGTCATACCAGAGCTCCGGCCTGCCGTTGTGAGTCACCTTCCTGCACTTCACGAAACCGTCCTTTTCCTGACTCTGCAAAACCTTGTATCCCGTCATCGAGAAAATATCGGCGTCTTTCAGCATCACCGTCAGGTTCTGATCGTCTCTCATACTTTTTTCTATCATCGGACCCGTCAACATTGCCGCCTCCCTGTCGCTTCTTTATCCCTGGTATAGATTTTATCCCCGCGACAACCCCCGCGTCATCAAGACCGCGTTAAAGATAACTCAACGTTTGTTAAACATATTAAAAA
>CASEFF010000007.1 GCA_949287115.1 uncultured Bacillota bacterium
CAGTATGAGAGCGTAATACTCAAGGGCATGGAGATAACGCACCTCAACCTCAACGACGGTACGGTGGAAGGCATGGAACACAGAGATCTGCCGATATTCTCCGTACAGTTCCATCCGGAGGCGTCACCGGGTCCAAACGATACCGGTTATCTCTTCGACAAGTTTATTGAAATGATGAAGGAGGACAGGAACAATGCCTAAGAAACCATACCTGAAAAAGATACTGATAATAGGCTCCGGTCCCATCGTCATAGGACAGGCGGCGGAGTTCGACTATGCCGGCACTCAGGCCTGTAAGGCGATAAGAGAAGAGGGAATAGAGACCATACTGGTCAACAGCAATCCGGCGACGATAATGACTGATAAGGGCATAGCCGACAAGGTATATATGGAGCCGCTCACGGAAGAGGCTCTTGAGCAGATACTGGAAAAGGAACGTCCCGACGGTATGCTGGCGGGATTCGGAGGTCAGACGGGACTCAACCTCGCCATGGAGCTTGAGCGCAAGGGCGTGCTGAAGAAGTTCGGTACGGCTCTTCTCGGAGTCAACAGGGAGAGCATAAAGAAGGCCGAGGACAGGGAGGAGTTCAAGAAGCTGATGCAGGAGATCGGAGAACCGATACCGAGCAGCATCATCGCGACTTCTCTGGACGAATGCTATGATTTCGTGGAAAAGGAAGGCTTCCCGGTCATCATAAGGCCGGCCTATACGCTGGGCGGAACGGGAGGCGGTATCGCCGAAAACAAAAAGGAGCTGGAACTGCTGTGCGTCAAGGGCATGGAAAACAGCGCCATAGGACAGATACTGCTGGAAAAGTCGGTAGCCGGCTGGAAGGAGATAGAGTATGAGGTCATCCGCGACAGCCGCGACAACTGCATCATCATATGCAGCATGGAGAACCTCGACCCCGTGGGCGTACACACGGGCGACAGCATAGTCGTGGCGCCGACGCAGACCCTCAGGGACGCTGAATACCAGATGCTGAGGGACGCTTCCATAAAGATAATAAGGAACCTTCACATAGAAGGCGGATGCAACGTGCAGTTCGCCCTCGACCCGGATACGGGAGATTACATAGTAATAGAGGTGAACCCGAGGGTGAGCAGGTCGTCGGCTCTGGCATCGAAGGCAGCGGGCTATCCGATAGCCAAGATCGCCGCCAAGATCGCCATAGGATACAATCTCGACGAGCTATCCAATTACGTGACACAGACTACGAGCGCCTGCTTTGAGCCGACCCTCGACTACGTGGTGGTGAAGTTCCCTAAGTGGCCTTTCGACAAGTTCAGGACGGCTTCGAGGAAGCTGGGCACCCAGATGAAGGCGACCGGCGAGGTCATGTCCATAGACAGGACCTTCGAAAGCGCTCTTTTAAAGGCTCTCACGTCCATAGAGATAAAGTGCGACGGTCTGCACATACCGTTCGTTTCCGGACTGGATGACGAAAGACTCATAGAAAAGCTCAAGGCGTGCGACGACGAGAGGATATTCTGCATAGCCGAGGCCATGAGAAGAAAGCTGATGGGCGTGGAGGACATATACGCGCTGACGAAGATAGACAGGTGGTTCCTCAATAAGATAAAGGGCATCATCGATCTGGAGGAAAGGCTGCAGAGCGAGCCTCTTACCAAGGAGATGGTCTACGAAGCGGAGTCGCGCGGTTTCACCGATACGGATATCATAACGCTGTCGGGAACATCCAGAGACGTCCTGCAGGATATACGTGTATATAACGATATATATCCGGTATACAAGATGGTAGATACGTGCGGCGGCGAGTTCGATGCGCTGACGCCTTACTACTACTCGTGTTACGATGAGGAAGACGAAAGCGTGAGGAGTCCGGAGGAGAAGATACTCGTCATAGGTTCCGGCCCGATAAGGATAGGCCAGGGAATAGAGTTCGACTACTGCTGTGTTCAGGGCGTATGGGCCATAAAGGATCTCGGATACGAAGCCATAATCATGAACAACAATCCGGAGACGGTCAGCACCGACTTCGATACGTCGGACAAGCTCTACTTCGAATCGCTTCATATAGATAACGTCATGAACGTGATAAAGAGGGAGAGACCTTACGGCGTCATACTGCAGTTCGGCGGACAGACGTCGCTCAATCTGGCAGAGCAGCTCAACAGCAGGAGCATAAACATCCTGGGTACATCGTATAAGAACATAGATCTGGCCGAGGACAGGGATAAGTTCTGTGAGCTTCTGGAGGAGCTGGGCATAGCTGTGCCGGAAGGTGTGGCCGTGACGACTCAGGAAGAGGCATTTGAGGCGGTGAGAAAGCTGGGCTATCCGCTGGTGGTAAGACCGTCCTACGTAATAGGCGGACGTGCGATGCAGGTCGTATACAACGATGTGGAGCTCAAGAGGTATCTGAAGGAAGCCGTTTCGCTTTCCACGGAGCATCCGGTACTGATAGATCAGTACATACAGGGCAAGGAGATCGAGGTCGATGCCATAGCCGACGGTGAGGATATACTGATCCCGGGCATAATGGAGCACGTGGAGAGAGCGGGAGTACATTCGGGAGACAGCATTTCCGTATATCCGAACTATTCCCTTTCCAGAGAAGTGGAAAATACGCTGCTGGATTATACGGCGAGGATATCGAAAGCTCTGGACGTGGTGGGACTCGTCAACATACAGTACGCGTACGACGGCAAGAAGATATACGTCATAGAGGTGAACCCGAGGGCATCGCGTACGGTGCCTATACTCAGCAAGGTGACCAGGGTGCCTATGGTGAAGCTGGCGGTGGCCGCTATGCTGGGACATAAGCTGAAGGACAGCGGATACGGCACAGGTCTGTACAGGAAGACAGAGGAGTATGCCGTAAAGGTACCGGTGTTCTCAAGCGCAAAGCTGACGGATATGGATATAGCGCTGGGACCTGAGATGAAGTCCACGGGCGAGGTGCTGGGAATAGACCGCGATCTGGATAAGGCTCTGTACAAGGGATTTCTGGGAGCGGGCATGTCCATACCTACGGAAGGCAACGTATTCGTGACGCTGAGAGAATCGGAGCAGAACAAGTATACGGCCGAGATACTGGAAGACTACGCAAATGCCGGATTTAAGCTGTATGCTACAGACGATACGATAGATTTCATGAAGGCGTACGACATACCGACGGAGTCGATGGATTACGATACGGCCCAGAAGTGGATAATGAACCATGAAAGCGACAGCGACGAGAAGATATCGCTGGTGATAAACATGCCTACGGTGGCCAACAGAAAGGAAAACGACAGCTTCCCTGTAAGGCGTAAGGCCATAGAACGGGGCATATCGGTAATGACGTGCATGGATACCGCAAGGGTGTTCCTCAAGGCAATAAAACTGAAACAGAGAGACGTGAAGCTCAATTATAATGCTCTCGACTGATTTTTTTCAGCATTTGTACTGGAAATCATCATAATTCTCTGGTATCATTAGATAGCAAAATCGATCGGAGGAACGAAAAATGTTATTACTTTTCTTAGCGCTGATATTCGGGATCGTAGTGTTGGCGTTCCTGGTCATAGGTATGGTCAGAAACAAGAAGAACGGCAACGGTAAGGTGCTAAATATATTGAGGATCATAATAGGTATCGAGGCGATAGTATTCATAATCATATTCGTCATAGTCATCATCAAGACTCTGGCGGCATGACGTGCCCGATACCATGATGTGTCGATGTCGAAAAGAGGGCTGATCGCGGTTGGCCCTCTTTAACTGTGTATGTTGTATTTGATTTTAATATATCTTATTCGGTGAGAGGAAGGACAATGCAGGAAATAAAACACTCGATAAAATGGGTATGCTTCTGGATATGTATGGCGGCCATATGCTGCGC
>CASEFF010000008.1 GCA_949287115.1 uncultured Bacillota bacterium
CCGCATCTATGCTCCGCGTTCCGAGTCTTTCTCTGCCGCTTCGGCCTTCGATGCTCCGGCGGCTTCCTTCTTCGCCAGGTTTTTATGCGCCGTCGCCATCATCAGCTTTATCCTGTTGAGCTGGTTGACGTCGGATGCTCCCGGATCGTAGTCGATAGCCGCTATGTTGGCCATCGGGTTTCTCTTTCTCAACGCCTTCATCATGCCCTTGCCCGTAACGTGATTAGGCAGACACGCGAACGGCTGCATGCAGATGATGTTTTCCACGCCGTCGTCTATCAGATCCACCATCTCTCCTGTCAGGAGCCATCCCTCGCCGCACTGGTTGCCGAGGGATATTATCTCCTGCGCCTTGTCGGCGATGTCCTCTATCTTCATCGGCTCGTGAAAACGTCTGCTCTCTCTCAGAGCCTTCCTCATCGGCTTTCTGAAATGCTCTATCACCGCTATGGCAGCCTTGTTGCCCATCATGAGCCTGAAGCTTCCCGACAGCACCTTGTGGTTGAACTCTTTGCTGTACATGCCGTAGAGCAGGAAGTCCGTCAGATCGAGAACGACGGCTTCGCCGCCTTCCTTCTCTATGATGCTGACGACATCGTTGTTGGCGTTAGGATGATATTTTACCAGTATTTCTCCCACGACGCCCACGCGCGGTTTCTTTATGTCCAGCAGAGGCAGCTCGTCGAAATCCCTGACGATCTCCTTCATATACCTCTTGTACTGGCCGTAATCGCCGCTCCTGAGGTTTTCCTTTGCCTTTTCCGTCCACTTCTCGTATAGAGCATCAGCCGAGCCTTTTTCAGCCTCGTACGGCCTTGTGGCGTAAAGCACCCTCATGAAAAGGTCTCCGTACATCACGCCCATCAGGCACTTCTTTACTATGCCCGGCGTGAACCTGAATCCCGGATTTGACTCCAGTCCCGCCATGTTTATGGAGATGACCGGTATCTGCTCCATTCCCAGATCCTTGAGAGCCTTTCGCAGGAGCGAAACGTAGTTGCTCGCTCTGCAGCCTCCTCCCGTCTGGCTCATGAAGATGCCCACCTTGTCGAGATCCACCTCGCCCGATTTCAGGTAGGAGATTATCTGTCCCAGCGTCACTATCGTCGGATAACAGGCATCGTTGTTTATATACCTGAGGCCTTCGTCCACCGCGTTCTTGTCCACGGTCGGCAGCCTCTTGACCTTATAACCTTCCGAGCCTATAGCCGCTTCGAGGAACTGGAAATGTATCGGCGACATCTCCGGTATCAGCACGGTATAGTCGCTTTTCATCTCCTTTGTAAAGTACTTACGCTCGTACGGCTTGTGGTTTTCCCTGTGTGCCACGTGATTGTTCTCGCGCTCATCGATGGCCGCCTTGAGGGATCTTATCCTGATCCTGATGGCTCCCAGATTTGTGCCCTCGTCTATCTTGATAACGGTGTATATCTTGTTGCTCTTACGCATGATCTCTTCCACCTGATCGGTGGTCACCGCATCGAGTCCGCAGCCGAAGGAATTGAGCTGTACTATCTCCACATCGTCTGTCGTGCATGCAAAGCTGGCCGCCTTATACAGCCTTGAATGGTACATCCACTGGTCGAGCACCCTGATAGGTCGCGGCAGCTTGCCCAGATGCGCCACTGAATCTTCGGTCAGCACCACCATGTCGAATGACGTTATGATCTTGTCGATACCGTGGTTTATCTCGGGATCGAGGTGATATGGCCTTCCCGCCAGTATGACGGCTTTCTTGCCGTTGGCTCTGGCGTATGCCAGCGTTTCCTCGCCCTTCTTCCTCATGTCGGCTTTGAACTTTGTGTCCTCGACTCTTGCCGCTTTCACCGCCTTCTCGATCTCGGTCTTTGAAACGCCCCGCTCTTCCAGCAGCCTGCAAAGCTCCCTTGTCAGGAACTTATCGTTATCGTACGGCAGGAACGGGTGCGTGAACTCCACATCGTTTGCTGCGAATATGTCGTCCATATTGCCCGCTATGACCTCGGGATACGTGGCGACTATAGGGCAGTTGTAATGGTTCGGCGCAGTCTCATCCTCTATACGCTCGTAGTTGATGCTCGGATAGAATATCCACCTGGCTCCGTTGTCAACGAGCCACTTGATGTGACCGTGTACAAGCTTTGCAGGATAGCAGGCCGTATCGGAGGATATGGTCTCCATACCTCTTTCATACAGCTTCTTGCTTGATGTAGGCGAAAGCATGACGCTGTATCCCAGCTCCGTGAAGAACGTGAACCAGAACGGATAATTCTCATACATGTTGAGTACCCGCGGTATACCCACGACGCCCCGTGCAGCAGTCTCCTTCGGCAGCGGCTCGTAGTCGAAGAGCCTTCCCAGCTTGTATTCGTAAAGATCCGGCAGCAGATTTGCCTCCTCTGCCGTCTTGCCCTCTCCTCGCTCGCATCTGTTTCCCGTGAAAAACCTCGTGCCGTCGCTGAACTTGTTGATCGTCATCAGGCAGTTGTTCTCACACTTGCCGCATCTGACGTGACTGATGCTGACGCTGAAATCATCGAGTTCTTCCCGTTTCAGTATGGTGGAAACTTCCCCGTCTTCGTGGTTTTCCCTTGCGATCAGCGCTGCGCCGTAGGCTCCCATGAGCCCTGCGATGTCCGGTCTTATGACATCCTTGTCCATTATATCCTCGATGGCGCGGAGTACCGCGTCGTTTAAGAACGTTCCTCCCTGAACGACGATCTTATCTCCCGCCTCTTCCGGATTCCTCAGCTTTATGACCTTGTAAAGCGCATTCTTGATGACGGAATACGAAAGTCCCGCCGAGATATCACCTATGGTGGCGCCTTCCTTCTGTGCCTGCTTTACCTTGGAGTTCATGAACACGGTACATCTCGTTCCCAGATCTACCGGCGCCTTGGCAAAGAGCGCTTCCGATGCAAAATCCTTAACGCTCATATCCACGGACTTGGCATACGTCTCTATGAAGGATCCGCAGCCCGAAGAACAGGCCTCGTTGAGCATGATGTTGTATATTGCTCCGTCCTTTATCCTCATGCACTTCATGTCCTGACCGCCGATATCCAGTATGAAATCTACGCGCGGAAGGAATTCTTCGGCCGCCTTGTAATGGGCCATGGTCTCTATCTCGCCGAGATCTGCCTTGAAAGCCGCCTTGATGAGGCCTTCGCCGTATCCCGTCGTCGTCGTCTTCGCTATGTGGGCTTCCGCCGGCAGCATGGAATACAGCTCTTTGAGCATATCCATCGTCGCCTCCAGAGGCTTGCCCTCGTTGTTCTTGTAGTATGAATAGAGCAGGTTCTTGTCCTCGTCTATCAGCGCCGCCTTCGTAGTCGTGGAGCCGGCGTCTATACCCAGATATACGTTGCCTTTCGCCTCCGCTATATCCTTTCTCTTTATCCTGTCGCGATCGTGTCGTTCGCGAAATTTCCTGTAATCCTCCTCATCTGCAAAGAGAGGCGCCACGTGCTTCGTATCCGAAAGAGCACTCGGATCGGCATGCTCTATACGATCCATGATATCGCCGAACGGAGCTTCTTCGTATTTTGCCGAATTGAGCGCAGCACCTATGGCCACGAAGTACTTCGAGTCCTCCGGGAATATTACCTCATCGTCCCTGAGCTGCAGCGTCTCCTTGAAACGTTTTCTCAGCTCCGACAGGAACGACAGCGGTCCTCCCAGGAACGCCACCTTGCCCTTTATGGTATGGCCGCACGCAAGTCCGCTTATGGTCTGGTTTACGACGGCCTGAAATATGGATGCTGCAAGATCCTCTATGGGAGCGCCCTCGTTTATCAGAGGCTGCACATCGGTCTTGGCGAAAACTCCGCACCTTGCCGCTATGGGATATATCATCGTGTGATTTTTGGCAGCCTCGTTGAGGCCCGCCGCATCAGTATTGAGCAGCGCCGCCATCTGGTCGATGAAGGCTCCCGTTCCTCCGGCGCATGTGCCGTTCATCCTCTGTTCTATCGTCCGACCGTAGAACGTGATCTTGGCGTCCTCGCCTCCCAGTTCTATAGCCACGTCAGTCTCCGGTATGAGCTCTTCAACAGCCGAACTGCATGTCACCACCTCCTGCTCGAACGGTATCCCCAGCACCTTGGCCAGCGACAGCCCTCCCGAGCCCGTTATTACGGTCCTCAGGCCTATATTGCCCACTTCGTCATACATATCGTGCAGAAGATCGATGACCGTCTTGAAAACGTTCGACATGTGTCGTTCATACCTGTCATATACGATGTCGCCTCTTTCGTTCAGCAGCACCAGCTTAACTGTAGTCGAGCCGACATCTATACCTAGTCTCATAAAAAATCCTTTCCTTTCCCCTTGATGTTTTTATTCGAACACTACATATATATAAATATATGTACATATGTAGTAAAATTTCCAATTGATTTAGTACTTATGATATAATATTTCCATGAAAAGTTCAATCAAAAAACGTACATTTAAAGCCATTTACAGATTATTGGATAAAGTTTCTCCAGTTAGCGGTGACTGCGGCAGATTCTGCGGCAGCATATGCTGTACTTACGATGCCGAAAACACCGAAGACGGCCCGTCGATGGGTCTCTATCTGCTGCCCGGAGAGGAGAAACTCTTCACCGGTCGCGAAGACTGGCTCGGTTGGAGCCGGGAGTATGCCGAAGACTACGAATTCCCCGAAAGCTGGCACGGTAAGGTCTATTTCCTGGAATGTAAGACGGCACCCCGCTGCGACCGGAAAATGCGTCCTCTGCAGTGCCGGGTCTTCCCCGCCGCACCACATATAGATGAAAACGGACAGCTTTTCCTTATATACCAAAGCGGGCATCTCCCTTACAAGTGCCCGCTCATACACAATGCTGTCTCCCTGAACGAAGATTTTCTCAAAGCGACCTATACCGCCTGGAAACATCTGCTCCGCGATCCCCTGATCTTCGATCTGGTGGAAATGGATTCTTCATTCAGAGAAGAGGACGGCGAAGAGATCGTCATCCTCTATCCCTGATGTCTGTCAGTTTGCCGTCTCGTCAACTATGTCGAGACGCTTTATCTCTTTCCTGTATACGTACTTCAGCGCTATTATGAAGTAAACGGTACCGATCAGCTCTGCCAGCGGGAACGCATACCATACGAGGTCAAGTCCCGCTATTGCGGCAAATATCCATGCCAGCGGCAGTATGCCCACCAGCTGTCTCAGCAGCGATCCCCACAAACTCATGAATCCATGACCTATAGCCTGGAATATGGACGACGACATGATACCGAATGCTGCCGGCAGGAAGCAGAGGCTTATA
>CASEFF010000009.1 GCA_949287115.1 uncultured Bacillota bacterium
TACCTCATATACAAGATACTTGACAACATAGGCGAAAAGGATGCGGCCAGGTCGTATTACGGAAAGATAGAAACCGCGGAAAAACTGGGAAGGCTGGACGATGAGATATCGGCGATATTCAGGGAAAACCTCAAGGTGGGGACGCCGTGGGTGGTCAAGATAGTGAACATGGAGTTCCTGCTGGAATACACGCTGGGCGACAGACTGAAGGATCGCACATTCTATCTGGCGGCTCATTTTTCCAACCTGATAAAAGTCAGCGAAAGGGTGACGGTGAGACATCAGGCGGGCCGCGGCCTCATCGAGATAGCAAAGGCGCTGCCGATAGAGCAGATCAACGAGCTGGTTATAGAATTAACAAAGGGCCTTGAGATCGGAGAATACCAGTTTTCCAAGTATATACCGGAATATCTGGGTGAACTGGTCCTCTACCTCTATCCTACGGAACTGGACGAATTCATAGACAACATAGGCGAGCTGATAGAGAGCAACAACGACAAGGTCGGCTCCGTCGCTCTCGACACGGTGGGCGAGGTAATACGCAGATATTCCTCGTATAAGTACAGAAACAGCGAGCCTGCCGGAGAATACAGGGCGAGGATGACGAAGATGCTTGGTATGCTGCTGAAAGGTCTCGCCAATTACCACGAAGTGGTGAGTCAGGAAGCCATAATGGTGGCAGGACAGTACATATTCGGCAGCGACAGCCTTTCCATGAAGGAAAAGTACGACATATTCAGGCAGATATATAAGAAACTGCTGACGCTGATAAAGGATATAGGCGAGTACGATATGACCTTCTTCACGGACGCGGCGGCACTGAACCACATATACAGGTTCGTGTCGGAGTACAAGTTCGGATTTGGCAATATGGAGCTGCCGGAAAACCGTCATGTGGCGTTCTTCCCGGGAACGTTCGACCCGTTCTCGCTAAGTCATAAGGGCATAGTGCAGGCCATAAGGGACGAGGGGTTCGAGGTGTATCTTGCGATAGACGAATTCTCCTGGTCCAAGAAGACCCAGCCGAGGATGATAAGGCGACAGATAATATCCATGTCGGTGGCGGATGAGCCTGACGTGTTCCTGTTTTCCGACGATTTTCCGGTGAACATAGCAAACCCTAAGGATCTGCGCAAGCTGCGGGATCTGTTCCCCGATAAGGAGCTTTACATGGTGGTGGGCAGCGATGTGATAATAAACGCGTCGTCGTACAAGGCGGAATCCGTAGAGGATTCCATCCATTCCATGAACCATATAGTGTTCAGGAGGGAGACCCTTCAGGGCAAAGGCGAGGACAGGGCCGCGCTGGATAACGTTTACGGTAATATGACGGGAACCATCAGGGAGCTGAAACTGCCCGTATATCTGGAAGACATCAGTTCCACGAGGATAAGGGAGAACATAGATTTCGGACGCGACATATCCAACCTGATCGATCCGGTCGTGCAGAATTTCATATACGACAACAGCCTCTATCTCAGAGAGCCGCAGTACAAGAACGTGCTGGAGACGAAGAACATAACGGTGGAGCCGCTGGCCAACAGGAAGGGCTCCGTCATCGACGATATGGCGGCAGCTATGGAAGCAGCCGGGATCGATACGGTCAAAGTCAGGAAGTACATCGATTCTTCAGAGGTGGGCACTGCCCTCATAAGGAATGAATTCGGGAAGGTGTGCGCCATAGCCGCGGTCAACGAAATAGAGACGGGCGAGCTGTACGATGAGTTCAGGGATCTCGGCATAGCGTCGTATCTGCGTGAAAAGGCGACGGGACGCATGCTGATAATAAGGGGCATATACTGTACTCCCGATACGGACAGGAGGAACCTGCTGCAGATAATCACGACGGAAGTGATAGCGGATGCAGTTGCCGACGATATAACGTATGCCATATATCATCCGCTGGACGAGGGCGCCGGAGCATACGTGCTGGACGTACTGAAAAGGCAGGGATTCAGGGAGATCTCCATAAAGGGCGAGAAGCAGGGAGTGTTCGAGGTGAACATGAAGGAGCCGGTGGTGGTCATAGAGAACATGGATACCGTGCTCAAGGCGCCTTTCAACACGAATCCGAAGATACTTTCCGTGCTGGAGGATACCCACAACGATATGCAGAAGGCGCTGACGAAGCTGTATCCGGGCAATCTGGTGCTTTCCTTCAACGCAGGCATAATGCACCAGAAGATAGTGGACATGGTGACGAAGACAAACAACGTGCCGAATCACACGGGCCTCAAACGCGTTCTGGGAGAATGCATGTGCGTGCCTTTCGGAAAGATACTGAGAGGCATGGTGGTGCCGAACACGGTGACGAAGACGCTCCATACGGAGAAGATGTTCACTCCGACTCTCGACAACTTTACGATAGAGGAGTATCCGATGTACGCCACCATACCGAACCAGATAAGGACGATAAAATCCTTCAACAGGCCGGTGATACTGGTGGACGATCTGCTCCACAAGGGCTACAGGATAAAGGCTCTCGACCCGATACTGAAGGAAAACGGCGTGGAGATAAGGAAGATGATCACGGGCGTACTGTCGGGTCATGGCGAGGATCTGATGACCATACAGGGAAGGGACGTGGAAAGCGCCTACTTCATACCGAACCTAAAGGCATGGTTCGTGGAATCCACCCTCTGTCCGTTCATAGGCGGCGACGGCGTGAAGAGCCAGGGCAAGATGGAATCCAGTCTGATCCCGTCCATAAACCTGATGCTGCCGTTCGCGGCGCCGTCGTTTCTCAGCGGATCGGGTCGTGAAGCGGTTTACGATCTTTCGATGGTCTGCCTGAAAAACGCCGCGAGGATATTTCAGGTGCTGGAGGAGGAGTATCAGTCGCTGTTCGAGAGAAAGCTGACGATAAAGCGTCTGTCGGATGCGGTGATATCGCCGAGGATGCCTAACGGTTCCAACAGGGTGAGCGTGGATCCGAATCTGGCTCCGTCGGTGTACATAGAAAACTATATCGAAAGGCTCATCAGACTGGAATACGCATTGAAATGAGATACCTGAAGGAACTTATAGACGAGAGAAGAGATGTGGCGGAAAGGGACGGATATGTCCTGCTGCCGGACAGGAACAGGATAAAGACGGATAACGTGGTCAATCTCATAGCGCTGGGAGATGTGGGAGGCATGGTGCTGACAGGCCTCAGGCTCCTCGGCGGCGGAGTGGTGAGCAGGATCGGGATATTCGATCTGAGCGATGCCGCGGCGCGAAGGTATGAGATGGAGATAAACCAGATACGGTTTCCCGACGGCAGAGACCTGCCGCGTGTCACGATACTGGAAGAGGACGACATATTTGACTGTGACATGCTGGTGTTCTGCGCATCGGTGGGAGTGCCGCCTGTGGGAGGAGCAGACGATATAGACGTGCGCATGGTGCAGCTGGAAGCCAACGGCAGGCTCGTTTCCATGTATGCGGAGAAAGCGGCGGAGCACGGGTTTTCCGGCATATTCGCCGTCGTGTCGGATCCCGTGGATCCTCTCTGTAAAAAAGCCCTGATGGCGGGACTGGATCCGTGTCAGGTGCAGGGATACGGCCTCGGGGTCATGAATGGTAGGGCTGCGTATTTTGCTGAAAAGGATCCGCGCTTTGCCGCATATCTTTCGGAGGGAAGGGCTTTCGGGCCCCACGGAGCCGATCTCGTCATAGCCGACAGCATAAGCGACTACGATCATGAGCTTTCCATGGAGCTGACCGATCTCACCGTGAATGCCAATATGCAGGTGAGAGCCGGCGGGTTCAAGCCCTTCATAGCTCCGGCCATATCGTCGGGAGCAATATCGCTGACGGAGACTTTGCGTGGCGGGTGGAACTATTCGTCAGTA
>CASEFF010000010.1 GCA_949287115.1 uncultured Bacillota bacterium
GATCGCGGGATGATCGAAGAATGATGAGCGCCGAATGATCGTCGTATGCTGCTGACATGAATGAAATAAGGATATGAACGGAATGGCTCCGCTTTCCGTTGTGCGGGACCGGCTATCGACCGGAGACGCGCAGCAGGAAGCGGAGTTTTTATGTCGCAAAACACCTTTCACAGAACCTTCACCAAAAAAATGGTATATTTGATAATATAGTGTATATTTTCATGCAAAATGTTGAAAAAAACAACAGCATATAGTAGAATTATACTGTATGTTTTGCGATAACAAGGGGGATAAAATCGACTTATGATCGTATTTAACAATGTTACGAAATATTATAAATCCAACGTGGGGATCGAGAAGGTCTCCGTCAGGATAAACAAAGGCGATTTCGTATTTCTGGTAGGGCCCAGCGGAGCAGGTAAATCCACTTTCATAAAGCTGATACTCAAGGAGATCGACGCCGACTCGGGCAGCATCAAGGTGAGAGGCAACGAGATTACGACTCTTTCAAACAGGCAGATCCCTAAGCTCAGGAGGAACATAGGCATAGTGTTCCAGGATTTCAGGCTTCTCCCGAAGAAGACGGTATATGAGAATGTGGCCTTTGCCATGGAGATAATACATCAGCCGAAGAAGATAATAAAGAAGTACGTACCGCAGGTGCTCAGCATGGTGGGTATAGCTTCGAAGGCGGACAAGTACCCTGATGAACTTTCTGCCGGAGAGCAGCAGAGGGTGGCCATCGCCAGAGCGATAGTCAACAAGCCGAGGATACTGATAGCCGACGAGCCTACGGGAAATCTCGACCCGGACACGGCGTGGGAGATAATGCAGCTTCTTGATCAGATAAACATGCGTGGCACGACGATACTGATGGTGACCCACGCCAAGGACATAGTAGATAAGATGGGAAAACGCGTTATAGCCATAGAAAAAGGGCGTATCGTCAGAGACGAGTTCGGCGCGTACGGATATGAGGAGGCACTTGCGGAGATGGATATGACGGACGATACGATACAGAGCAAGCGCACATTCCGCTCCAGATTCAGGAGAGGAGGCGATGAAAAATGGTGATAAAGCGCTTTTTTTACACGCTGAAGCAGGCTTTCAGACAGGTGCTCAGGAACAGGGCCATGAGCGTGGCGTCCATATTCGCCATTACGGCCATGCTGCTGATACTGAGCCTTTTCTTCATACTTGTAATAAACGTGAATACTGCGGCGCAGACGATACAGCAGGATTACGATTCCATCGAGATATATCTGCTGGATGAGACGACGGAAGATGAAGCCAACGCTATAATAGACGACATAAGGACCAGCGATGGCGTCGAGGATGCTTTCTACAAGACCAAGGAAGAGGCCATGAACGACTTCAGGACGAGATGGGGAGAGAACGGATATCTCCTCGACAGCCTGCAGGAAAACCCGCTGCCGAATTCCATAGTCATAATGATAGACGATCTGGAACAGGCGGAGAACATCGCCGAGCAGGCAGCCACGTATGACGGCATCGAAGATGTGAAGTTCTACAAGGATACCGTCGACAAGCTGCTGAGTGCCACGAGGTACATACAGATAGCGGCGATAATCGTCATGGTGTTCCTGATAATCGTATCCATCGTGGTGGTATCAAACACGATAAAGCTGACGGTCTTCAACCGTGCAAGGGAGATAAGCATAATGAAATACGTCGGAGCGACCAACTGGTTCATACGGGGGCCGTTCCTGGCGGAGGGAATAATAATAGGAATAATATCGGCAGGCATATCGATAGGACTTTCCGCGCTGGTATATGACAAGCTCATAGAAGTAGTGGGAGATCAGCTTATGTCGGCGATGTCGATGCCTATGGTGCCGGTGGACTTTCTCGTATACAACTTCGTCTGGATATTCCTGGCGCTGGGTATAAGCATAGGCGCCTGCGGCAGTATAATATCCATGAGGAAGTTCCTGGATGCCTGATGCGGATGCACGGCAGCCGATGACGGTAAAGTCATCACAATATCATCGGGAGGTATCACGATTTGAAGAAAAGAAGAACGCTCATTGCGATATCGGTGGCAACGATCCTGACGCTGGGTCTTACGACGGTGACGGCGGGGGCTGCCACGCTCTCGGAGCTGAGAGAGCAGATAAGCGACAAGCAGAGCGAGCTTGAAAAGGGCAGGGAAAAGGAAGAGAGCCTCAGTTCTCAGCTCAATGAGCTGGAGCAGGCCATAGCAGAGAATGAAGAGAAGCTGACAGTTCTGGAAGAAGAGCTGGCAGAGGCCGAAAAAAAGGTGGAGACACAGACGTCCAATCTCAACGACAGGCTGAGAAACATGTACAAGACGGGCTCTGTGGGATTTCTCGATGTACTGCTGGATTCCGGCAGTTTCACCGAATTTCTGACGAACCTGGACATGGTGGAGCTCATATATTCCAGCGACAGGGAAGTGCTGCAGCAGCTGGAAGACGCACATGAAGAGGTGGAGACGAAGAAGGAAGAGGTGGAGACTCTCCAGTCGGAGCTCAATGAGTCCAGAGAGGTCGTCGCCGCCGAGAAGGAAGAGATAGCGGCGTCAAACGAGGAAACGGAACAGATGATAGATGAACTGCAGGCGGATGCCGATGCGCTGACGCAGGAGCTGGCCAGCAACGGAAGCTCCAGCAGCAGTTCTTCATATCTCGGAGGTCAGATGGCGTGGCCGCTCCCGGGCGTAGGCCTCGGCAACATCACCTCATATTTCGGATACAGGATACATCCTATATACGGATACAGCAAATACCATACGGGACTTGACATAGGGGCGTCATCGGGAACGTCCGTCGTGGCCGCAAACGGCGGCACCGTATATTCTTCGGGATGGAACGGCGGATACGGCAAGTGCGTCATAATAGACCACGGCGGCGGCATCATGACGCTGTACGGCCACTGCTCGGCGCTGTATGTCAGCTCGGGCCAGTCGGTATCGCGTGGAGAGACAATAGCGGCTGTAGGCAGCACGGGCAACTCGACGGGACCGCATCTCCACTTTGAGGTCAGACTCAACGGATCATACGTGGATCCTTACCCATACGTAACGTGATACGGATACAGGACATCATAGATCACACGGAGGAACTGCAATGAGAAGAAAGCGCATATTGATAATAACGGCTCTCATGACGGCACTGCTCATGTGCGGACAGACAGCTTTCGTCAGTGCGGCGTCGCTCAGCGAGATAAGGAGCCAGATAAAGGAGAAGGAGGCTGAACTGGAAGAAGGCAGATCCAAGGAAGGAAGCCTCGCTTCTCAGATGCTCCAGCTGGAAGAAGATATACAGAGCATGCAGAGCAGCATAGACGAGCTGGATGCAGCCATAGCACAGGGTGAGGACGATCTGGTGACTCTGAAGAAGGAGCTTGAGAAGGCACAGGAAAAAGTCGATGTGCAGAACGAGAATCTCGGAGACAGGCTCAGGAACATGTACAAGACGGGCACTGTGGGATTCCTCGATGTACTGCTGGATTCCGGCAGCTTCACCGAGTTCCTGACGAACCTGGACATGGTGGAGATGATATATTCCAGCGATAAGGAAGTACTCAGCGGACTTGAAGAGGCCTATGACGAGATAGACCAGAAGAAAAAGGAAGTGGAGTCGCTCCAGGCCGAACTGACCGAGTCAAAGGCCGTAGCCGAGGAAGAGAAGGCGGATCTTGAGGAGAGCAAGTCCACGGTTGCGGAACAGAAGGCGGAGATCTCGGCATCCAACGAAGAGACGGAAGCGATGCTGGCCGACCTTAAAGCCGATGCGGCAGCGATGGCTCAGGTGGCGGTGGATAAGGGAAGCTCCAGCAGCAATTCACAGTACGTGGGAGGAACGGTCACGGGAGGCTCCATGGCATGGCCCGTACCAAGCGTTGGCACGAGCAACATCACATCCATATTCGGATGGAGGACCCATCCGATATTCGGAGTGGGACGCGGACATACAGGTGTTGATATAGCTGCGTCAACGGGATCCAGCGTAGTGGCGGCCAATTCCGGTACGGTGATATATGCCGGGTGGTACGGCGGATATGGCAACTGCGTACAGGTCGATCACGGCGGCGGTATAGTGACGCTTTACGGGCACAATTCAAGTCTGAACGTTTACGTAGGCCAGCATGTATCAAAAGGACAGACCATAGCGTTCGTGGGATCCACGGGATATTCCACGGGGCCGCACTGTCATTTTGAAGTGATTAAGAACGGAACACAGGTGGATCCGCTCGATTACATCCTGTAGTGCAGTTGTATGGTTGATACAGCGCAGGATTTTTGACAGGCGGAGAACGAAAGTTACAGAACAGGGGCGACAGGGGACCGGTACATGAGAACAGCAAAAGAGATAACAGAAGATATCCTGCGAAAAAGAGGAGTAACTTCAGAAGAGGATATCGCCGAATTCCTGTCCGACAGACCGCAGAAGACATACGATCCATTCCTGCTCCACGATATGGGAGCGGGAGTGGATTTATTGTTGTCGGAAGCAGATGCGGGACACAGGATATGCGTATACGGCGATTACGATGCAGACGGGATCACATCCATATGCATACTGATGCGCGTGCTGAGGATGGTATCGGATAATCTGACTTATTACATACCGTCCAGATTTGACGAAGGATACGGGCTCAACAGGGAAGCCATATCGAAGATACATGCAGACGGAGTGGATCTGCTGGTAACGGTGGACTGCGGCAGCGTATCCTACGAAGAGGTGGAATACGCCAAATCCCTCGGGATGAAGGTGATAGTCACGGATCATCATAACATAGAAGATGTGAAGGTGGACTGCATACTGATAAACCCGAAAAAGC
>CASEFF010000011.1 GCA_949287115.1 uncultured Bacillota bacterium
AACAGAGATGTGCATGCCTGGAGTCAACGTAACGATGACGATCGAGCTGATCACGCCGATAGCAATCGAGGAAGGACTGAGATTCGCTATCAGAGAGGGCGGAAGGACAGTAGGATCCGGAGTCGTAACGGAGATCATCGAGTAGTTGATGATAAGGCGATAAAGATAAGAAGATAAGAATGGCCCGCGGGTATATACCCGCGGGCTGTTTTCATGGTATAATACAATGGCAGAAAATATGAAAGGTGTACAGGTAAACGATATATGAAGGATATATATATTTCAGATCTCAGGACCAATCAGGACCTTACGTCCTATTTCATCGTCAAGAACGTAGCGGTAAAGGTGGGCTCCAACAGGAAGGCCTATCTCGATCTGCTGCTGGCTGACAAAACGGGTGAGATATCGGCAAAGAAATGGGATATAGCCGATGAGGAACTGCCGGGACTTGAAAAGATAAAGGAAGGCAGTGTCATAAAGGTCAGGGCCCTGGTAACCGAGTGGAACGGCATGAAGCAGCTGAGGGTGACGCGCATAAGGCAGACGTCGGCCGAGGACGGCATCGTCATGGCCGATTACATAAAGGCTGCACCGGAAGATGCCGGAGAGATGTACGACTACATACACGGCAGGGCGGAAGCCTTCGAGGATGCGGATCTAAGGAACATCTGCCTCAGGGTGCTTGATGACAACAGGGAAAAGCTGATGTACTATCCGGCAGCCCAGAAGAACCACCACGCCGAGATGGCGGGACTCCTCTACCACGTCAAGAGGATGCTCATGATGGCCGAGAGAGCCTGCGAGGTGTATACGAACCTCAACAGAGAGCTGGTGATGGCGGGAGTGATACTCCACGATATGGAGAAGATAAACGAGATACAGTCCAACGAGATGGGCATATCGTCGGGATATTCCTTTGAAGGAAAGATGCTGGGACATCTCGTACAGGGCGTGAAGATGATAGACAGACTGGCGACGGAGTTCGGAGTGCCCGAAGAGAAGGCCATAATGCTGGAACACATGATGCTGTCCCATCATTACGAGCCTGAATTCGGAAGCCCGAAGAAGCCGCTGTTCCCGGAAGCGGAGATGCTGCACTATCTCGATATGATAGATGCGAAGATGTTCGATATGCAGGAAGCCGTGGAGAAGACGGAGCCGGGACATTTCAGCGACAGGGTATGGACCCTCGACAACAGGACTATATACAGAGTATCCGAATGATGATCGGGAGACGATGATGCTGGAAGAGAAGCAGGGGACAATAGCGGAGATCATATTCCATAACAGCGAAAACGGCTATACTGTAGCCGTTTTTGAAACTGAAATAGAGGCGTTCACGGCAGTCGGCAACCTGCCGGGAGCGGGCGTCGGACGAAGTTACGTGCTGCGCGGCGAGTTCAGGGTGCATCCGACGTACGGCGAGCAGTTTTCCGTAAAGGAGTTCGAGGAGACGATGCCTTCGACGAAGGACGGTATAAGGGAATTCCTCTCGTCAGGTGCGATGAAGGGGATAGGACGAAAGACCGCGACGGCGATAGTTTCCGCGTTCGGGACGGATACCCTCAGGATCATAGAGGAGGAACCGGAACGGCTCACGGAGGTGCCGGGCATAGGTGAGAAGACGGCATCGCGTATAGTCGAATCCTTTTCAGCCCACAGGGAGTTCGCCAACGTGGTGCTGTATCTTCAGCAGTTCGGCATCGGCTCCGATTATGCCATGAAGCTGTATCAGGTCTACGGCTCCGACACCATCAGAGCCGTAGAGGAAAACCCGTACAGGATGGTGGACGATGTTTTCGGCATAGGATTCAGGAAGGCCGACAGGATAGCTGAAAAGATGGGAGTTGCGCCCGACGATGAATTCAGGATAAGGAGCGGCATAAGGTTCACCCTTTCGTATTTTGCCGGAGAGGGTAGCACGTTCATGCCGAGGATGCTCCTCTGTGAGAAGACGGGGCAGCTGCTGGACATATCGACGGAGCTGGTGGACGATGAGCTGGCGCCCATGGCTTTCGAAGGCGATATTGTGATAGAGGATCTTGAAGGACGGAACGTCGTCTACCTTGCGGCCTACTATCTGGCGGAACAGAACGTGTGCAGATGTCTTGCCGCCATAAACGACGCGCAGCTCAAGCCCATATCGGGCAGCGTGGAGAGCCTCATAAGCAGGACGGAGGCGGCTACGGGGATATATCTTTCGGAAAACCAGAAACACGCCGTCGTGACGTCCCTCAACATGGGCGTATCGGTCATCACGGGAGGACCGGGTACGGGAAAGACGACGATAATAAACACGATAATAAACATACTTGAAGAGAGCGGACTGAAGACGGCCATAGCCGCA
>CASEFF010000012.1 GCA_949287115.1 uncultured Bacillota bacterium
GAAAACGATGAATAGCGATAATCCTTCTCCTCCCGCGGTCCCGAGGTTTTGAGGCCTTGCGACCCCGCGGCCCTCAGCAGGCCAAAGGTCTTGCGAATCCGCCGGCTCTGCTGCGACTCCGCAGTAAGCACGCCCGGCCTGGCAGCGCCGGGCCTGTCAAAAACGAACGACCGGCGCGGGTGCATCATTTCGATGTTCCCGCGCCGGATCTTCTGCTTTCAGTTTCTCTATCGTTTTTCCGTCATGCGACCGCGCTATTCTTCTTTCGCGGCTTTGGCAGCAGCCTTATTGTCCTTGGCCATCTGGATGATATCCTTTCCGCCGAGGAAGAACATGATGAATATCAGTGCTCCGCCTACGATGAAGGAGGCCCATGTCATGATAACGCCCAGGTGCATGTTGCCGAATCCGAAGGACAGAACGTAGTGAGCGCCGAATACTATACATACAGCGATCCAGAATGCCTTCCAGCCAGGCTGACCGTCGGCGCCGAGCCATCCGAAGAAGCCCTTGCCGTTGCACTTCTCGGACTCCGGAATCATGGTGCTTGCCTTCATCTCCTCGCCGAGAACCTTCCAGTTTGTAGCATCGGCCTTTTCGTATTCAGGCTTCGTGCAAAGACTGACGATGATCATCAGCGGTATGGAAACGATAACGCCTACGTGTACGGCGTGGAGTCCGAAGATCAGCGATCCAGGGCTTCCCGTCGTTACCCATGCGTACATTGCCCATCCGAAGGAAACGAGTCCGCCGCCTATGGTCGATGCCAGCGCGCCTGCCGTCGTGGAACGTTTCCAGAACCATGCGCTCATGGTTGTTGCGAACAGTCCCGACAGACAGATGGCCTGAGCCAGCGTCCAGAGCGGAACCAGTATAGGCAGCCACAGAGCCGAAACTATACCTACGGCAACTACGATGATAACGGCAACTCTGCTGACGAAGAGAACCTTCTTGTCAGGAGCGTTCTTGTTGATTACCCTCTGATAGATGTCTCTCGTGATGATTGTTACGCCGTTCATCGCAAAGGACGATCCGCAGGATACGATGGTCATCAGCAGTCCTACCAGGATCAGCACGCCTACCAGCGTATTGGAGAACTCAAGGGTGAACCATGCGTACAGGCTGTCGGAGGAAAGTCCTTCCGGTACCGAGAACAGCTGAGTGGCAACGCCGAGAGCTATTACAAGGCCTGCCAGGAACGGCAGCACGTTGTAGTAGGAGCCGCCCAGTACAGCCAGCATTCCGTTGGAGCTTGCCTTCGGCGACTCGCCTACGTAAGCCCACATGTACATCCACGGGTCTGCCAGATAGAACAGTCCCAGTGTCAGAGCGTATGTACTCCATACGGATGTGTCGAGTGCAAAGAAGTCGACGAAGCTGTCAGGCAGTACGGTGTAAAACGCCTGCGTAACTTCAGTAGGATTTCCTATTACCTTGAATGCAACTACAGCAAAGAGTATGATACCCAGCGACTGAAGTATGGACTGGAACCACTGAGTGATCAGCGCCGAATACTGTCCGGCTGTTATGAGGTACAGCAGGATGATTATCGACGATACCACTACTCCGAATTCCACCGTCGTATCGAATACTACCATCATTGCCGTGGATATGGCCAGGAACTGCATTCCCGTAAGGATTACAGGTCTCGTCAGAGCCACGATACTTGCCGGCAGTCTCATCTTCTCTCCGTACCTTGCACAGATAAAGTCGGAAATGGTGACCGCGTTGGTCTTTCTTCCGAAATAGTTGAGTCTTCTTGCGAACAGCAGGATGAATATCACGCTTCCCGTTACTACGAACAGCGAAGCCCACATCTCCGCGATTCCTCCGTTGTATCCGTTGCCTACATAGCCGGATACGGAAGCTCCCCCTACGTAGCCTCCCAGATAGGCCGTTGCCAGCAGCCAGAACGGAGCTTTTCTTCCTGCCAGCAGGAAGTCATCCGAAGTGGTTGCCATCCTCTTGAACCACATTCCCGCAGCGATGAATGCGATTACGAGGATCACCAGCACGACCAGCGATATGATTACTGTTGTGTTCATAAACCTCTCCTTTCTTCTCTTTCAAATGATAAGATCCTTCCATTTATTTAATTGTTTATCATTGCGAACACCCGGCGCACCGGCCTGCGTGGACATCCCGCAGCAGGGGTTTCCCGCGGCAGGACCGGTCTCCGTGTGAGCTGCGCTGTTTATATGTCCAGAGCGTCTATCTTCAGCAGTACGTCCGCCGTTATCTCCGCTCCCTTAATGAGATCCTCCGTCTTCGTATCCTCCTGCGGACAGTGGCTCATGCCCTTTATGCTCGGTACGAATATCATTCCCGTAGGGATTATGTCGTTGATGAATACGGCATCGTGTCCCGCTCCGGATATCATCCTCTTGGCGTTCATGTTGTTTTCCTTTGCCGCCTCTTCCACGCATCCGACCACGGCTTCGTGGAAATGAGCAGGTCTTGCCTTCCAGTACTGGCTGATCTCCACCTCGACGCCGTGAGCCTTACACGTTTCCTCGATTATGGCTATCGTCTGCCTTTCCAGCTCCGCCATGCCCTCGTCGGTGTGGTATCTCAAATCGATGCTGAAATACACCTCGCCGGGAACGATGTTCTTGCTGGCAGGCTCGGCGTGGATTATACCGTTTGTCAGTACTGCCGGCTCGCCGAAGTCCACGCAGTTCTTCTGGATCTTCACGATGGCTTCCGCCGCAGCGACCATCGGATCCTTTCTATGTGACATAGGCGTCGTTCCCGCGTGATTGGCTTCGCCCTTCACCGTAACGTCAAGTCCGGTGATGCCCAGCGCTCCGGTAACTATGCCGAAGTTCTTTCCTTCCGCATCCAGCACCGGGCCCTGTTCGATGTGTGGTTCGAGATACGCCTTGGCATCCGTGAGTCTGTTGGCCTTGTCTCCCTTGTATCCGTGCCTTATCAGCTCATCCTCATACCTTATACCTTCCGTATCTTCCTTGTCATAGACCCACTGAGCCTCAAACTGCCCTGCAACTACGCCGCTGGCCAGCATAGGAGGAACGAATCTCGCCCCTTCCTCGTTCGTCCAGTCGGCAAGTATCAGGTCGCTCTTGACTTCCGCTCCGCTCTCACTTATGGAAACGATCGCCTCAAGTCCCGCCATTACTCCGAACAGACCGTCATACCTTCCGCCGTTGGGCTGGGTATCCATATGGGATCCCACGCATACAGGCTTCGCATCGGGATCGCTGCCCTTCAGCGTACCGTATATGGTGCCCATATCGTCGATCTTTACGGTCATGCCCGCTTCTTCCATCCATCCGATGAGCAGGTCTCTTGCCGCCTTGTCGGCGTCCGAAAGAGCCAGCCTCATCATGCCGTCATCTTCGGTCACGGCTATGCTGTTGATCTGATCCAGCCTGGATTTGAATCTTTCTCCGTTTATCTTCATGATATTCTCCTCTCCTGGTCACTCCACGCGCATCCGTGGTTGACAAGCAATGCATTATCCGTTGCAAACTAAATCTTGTCTATATATGAAGCAATTTGTGTGCCATCCGGCCTTCCGGGATCGGCTCCCATGACGGGACACGCCCTCAAAGCCTGTGATTTCAGGGAGGACAATCGACTGAATATTTGAAATAATTTTTCATGTAATCGACAGGGGACAGAAAAACGCCCTGCTTTCGTCGAAAAAGCAAGGCGTTTGATTCACGCGTGACTTATTTTCTCACTTCTCAGCATCCTTTATGAACTTTTTAATTCGCCTGTAGGCCGTAGACTGACTTATGCCCAGAGCCTCCGCCACCTTGTAGCTGCTGCCGTACTTTTCATAGGCCTCTATTATGGCGTCCCTCTCCGTTTTTTCTATGATGTCTCCCAGGCTGTCGGCCGCTTCAGCAGTCGCCATTCCGTCCGTGCCGGCATCCGCCCGCGGCACGCCGGCCTCTACGCTATCTCCGGTCGCGATGCCTACCGCGTCCGATGCCTTTCCTTTATCCCTTTCCTCCGGCGCGCTTATGACTACCATGCGCTCTATGTAATTCTCCAGCTCGCGCACGTTTCCCGGCCACTTGTGAGAGAAGATGTACTCCTTCATATCGTCGGTGAAAACGACGCTCTTCCTGTACTTGCCGTTGTAAAATGCGAGAAAGTGTTCCGCGATGGCCATCAGATCGTCCCTGCGCTCCCTTAGCGGCGGTATGTAGATCGGTATGACGTTTATCCTGTAGAAAAGATCCGACCTGAAGTTTCCCTTTTCCACTTCCTCCTCAAGGTTCTTGTTGCTGGCCGCGATGACCCGCGTATCTATGGAGATCTCCTTCGTTCCGCCGACTCTCATCAGCTTCTTCGTCTGAAGGAAATGGAGTATCTTCACCTGCAGCATCAGCGGCAGC
>CASEFF010000013.1 GCA_949287115.1 uncultured Bacillota bacterium
ACGTGGTGATGGCAGAGCCATATTATACGAATTACAACACGTTCATAACTTCCGCCTGCGGCAGTATCAGTCCCATAACGACAAAGGCCGAGAACGGATACGACTATGCGGATGCCGGACTTATAGAAAAGGCCATAAACGAAAAGACCAGGGCTATCGTATGCACCAACCCCGGCAATCCCACCGGCAGGGTGCTGACGAAGGACGACATAAAGCTCATCGGCGACATAGCCGCAAAGCACGACCTGTGGATAATCGCAGACGAGGTATACAGGGAATTCGTCTACGACGGCAGCGAGATGGTATCCTTCGGGATGTTCCCGGAATTTGCGGACAGAGTGATCATAATAGACTCCGTATCAAAGCGTTTCTCGGCGTGCGGCGCCAGAGTCGGATGCATCGCCAGCAGGAACGCAGACCTCATGGACAGCGTCATGAAGATAGCGCAGGGAAGGCTTTCATGCCCGACGCTGGATCAGATAGGAGCTGCCGCGCTGTACGGCATGGATCGCTCGTATTACGATGAGATGAAGAAAGAGTATGAGGGAAGGCGGGATGCCGTATATGAGGAGCTGACCGGTATACCGGGCATAGTATGCGAAAAGCCGCGCGGCTCGTTTTATATCATGGCAAAACTCCCTGTTGACGATGTGGAGGATTTCCTCATGTTCCTGCTGACGGAGTTTGACGATAAGGGCGAGACCGTCATGTTCTCGCCTGCGGAAGGATTTTACGCAACGCCGGGACTCGGAAAGGACGAGATACGCATAGCTTACGTACTCAACCGTCACGACATGAGACGGGGTGCCGAGCTGATAAGGCTGGGACTTGAAAAGTACAGGGGGAAAAAGCAGGATATATAGCGGGAGGAGGACGGATATGGCGGCAAACAGGCTTTCGCCGATGATGCGTCAGTACACTGAGATAAAAGAAGAATACAGAGACTGTATCCTGTTTTTCAGACTCGGAGATTTTTACGAGATGTTCTTTGAGGATGCGAAGACTGCCTCAAGGGAACTGGAACTTACACTTACGGGAAAAAACTGCGGGATGGAAGAGCGCGCCCCCATGTGCGGGGTGCCTTTCCATTCCGCCGAGTCTTATATAGCCCGACTGGTGGAGCGCGGATACAAGGTGGCCATCTGCGAACAGACCGAGGATCCGGCTTCCGCCAAAGGCATCGTAAAGCGTGAAGTGATACGTATCGTTACGCCAGGCACCGTCACCAGCAGCTCCATGCTCAACGAGAGCGAGAACAATTATATCGCTTCCGTATCGGCGGGCGATACATCCATAGGATTGTCGTACTGCGATGTTTCCACGGGAGAGATATACCTGACCGAGCTGAAGGGCTCCGGCAGGAGGGAAAACCTCATAAACGAGCTTGTAAAGACGGATGCCAGAGAGATCGTGCTCAGCGAATCCGATGCCGGGGCAGTTGATATGGACGATGTGAAGAACGTGACTGGATCCTATGTCAACGTACTGGATGACGGGTATTACAGCGTCGATGCGGTGCGCTCAGCCATAACGAGACAGTTCAGCGTATCGGCGCCGCTGGGCATAGGAGTGGAGGAAGGTTCGCCGTCGGAAACGGCGCTGGGAGCGCTCCTCCTGTATCTGCACGAGACGCAGAAGAACGCCCTGGGTCATATATCCGCCCTCAACGTCTACTCCATGGGTCAGACCATGTCCCTTGACAAATCCACGATAAAGAATCTGGAGCTTACCGAGACGCTCTTCGAAAAGAAAACAAAGGGATCGCTTCTCGGCGTCCTCGACAGGACGCATACGGCCATGGGAGCCAGAAAGCTGAAGCAGTGGATAAAGGAGCCGCTGAACGATGTGGGCGGCATCAGGAGACGGCTGGATGCGGTGGAAGCCCTGCTGGATGACGTCGTGGCGCGAAACAACATAAGGGAATCACTTAAGCGCGTATACGATTTCGAAAGGCTGGCGGGACGCATAGCCTGCGGCACCGCAAATGCGAAGGATCTCATAGCGCTGCGCAACTCATGCGGCGTGCTGCCCGATATAAGGGAAGATCTGTCTTCATTCGACGCGGAGCTGATAACGGATATGACCGGCGATATAGACACGCTGGAGGCCGTATACGATCTGATAGACAGCGGTATAGTGGAAGACCCTCCGTTTTCCGTAAAGGAAGGCGGTCTGATAAAGGAAGGATATTCTCCGGAACTTGATGAGCTCAAGGCTTCGATAAAGGATGCGCAGGACTGGATAGCCGGACTTGAATACAGCGAGCGTCAGCGGACCGGAATAAAGAACCTGAAGGTCGGATACAATAAGGTCTTCGGTTATTATCTGGAAGTCACGAAATCGTATTACGATATGATACCGGACAATTACATAAGAAAGCAGACCCTTGCCAACTGCGAGCGGTTCATAACGCCGGAGCTGAAGGAGACGGAAAGGCTGGTCCTCAACGCGGAGACGAAGATAAACCAGATGGAGTACGATCTTTTCAGCGATATAAGGCAGCAGCTACAGACCCACATAAGGCAGATACAGAAGACATCGAAGGTCATAGCTGCCCTTGATGTGCTGGTATCCTTTGCCGACGTCAGCGAAAAGAACGGCTATGTCAAACCCGACATAAACGACGGTGACATCCTTGAAATACGAAAGGGTCGACATCCCGTAATCGAGCAGACCATAAGGGACGGCATATTCGTCAGCAACGACACCTATCTCGACAGGAGCGACCGGAGCCTGCTGCTGATAACCGGTCCCAACATGTCGGGAAAATCCACGTACATGCGTCAGACTGCGCTGATAGTACTCATGGCTCAGGCGGGATGTTTCGTGCCGTGCGAGGAAGCGCATATAGGCGTATGCGACAGGATATTCACGAGGATAGGCGCCTCCGACAATCTGGCACAGGGCCAGAGCACGTTTTTCGTGGAGATGAGCGAACTGGCATATATACTCAATACGGCCACGCCAAGGAGCCTGATTATACTGGACGAAATAGGCAGAGGGACAAGCACGTACGACGGACTGTCCATAGCGTGGGCCACCGCGGAATTTCTCTGTGCGCCGGAACGCATGATAAGGACGCTCTTTGCGACGCATTACCATGAAATGACACAGCTGGAGACGCTGCTGACCGGAGTGATGAACCTGAATGTGGATGTGGCCGAGGAAAACGGTGACGTGGTGTTTCTCCACAAGATAGTGGAGGGAAGCGCCAGCAGGAGCTACGGCATAC
>CASEFF010000014.1 GCA_949287115.1 uncultured Bacillota bacterium
CATCTCGCCTCCGAAATATACGGCATCCGCTCCGTATTCCACCGCTATCTTCAGTTTTTCAAGGTCTCCCGCGGGAGCCAGAAGCTCAGGTTTTTTCATCCTTCATACACATCCTTGTCAATGACGCTCACGGAGACTCCGTCACCCACCGGCACCACACACGTATCCGCATATTCCAGATGGGTTATATACTTTATGAACTCACGCATCCTCCTGATGCTCGTCTTGTATCTCCTGCCGGGATCGTACTCGTCCGACGCGGTCATGCCCTTCATGAGGACGTTGTCGCATATGACTAGGGCGCTCTGCCTGCAAAGAGGCAGGGCAAGATCCCAGAATTCCCTGTAATGGCTCTTCGAAGCATCGATGAACACCACGTCGAAGATACCTTCCGGCTCTGCGGACATCCCCTTCAGCACATCTCTCGCATCTCCGTACAGCACCTCGACTTCATCGGAAAATCCCAGCTCCCTCACGTTGACAAGGGCGGCTTCGTACGTCTCTCTGTCCGACTCTATCGTCGTCACGCTGCAGCCGCAGCCGTCTGCGAAGCAGCAGGCCGAGTATCCGACTGCAGAGCCTATCTCGAGTATTCTCTCCGGTTTTTTTATCTTCAGTATGCTGAGCAGCAGTCCCTCCGTATCCTTCAGTATTATCGGGATATGCTTTTCCTCGGCAAACTGTCTCAGCTCCATAAGCCTCGGATTGGCGCTCTTATAGAACGAATCTATATACGCCGTTATGATGTCGTTGGTTATGTTCATATCAATACCATATATTCTCTTCCACGGCCTTCTCGTGCTCTTCGTTCGTCTTTGAATATATTATGGTCCCGTCCTCCGTGGCGAAGAAGAACAGATAGTCCGACTCCTCGTAATTGAGAACGCTGTCCATGGCTTCCCCGTTTACGGCACATATCGGCCCTATCGGAAGCCCCGTATGCTTACGCGTGTTGTACGGCGAATCCGTATCAAGCTCCGACTGAGTGAACTGCAGCGATGTCTTCTGCAATGCGTAGCCCACCGTTACGTCGCTGCCCAGAGCCATATCCTGATCAAGTCTGTTTATGAAAACACCGGCTATCTTCGGCATCTCCTCCTTGACGTTGCTGCCTTCACGCTCCACGATGGACGCCAGCGTCAGCAGTTCGTGGACGCTGAAACCGCTCGCTTCTATTTCATCGCGCCTGGCATCCAGCTCCGATTCCATCATATCCAGCATCATTTCCGTTATGCTCTCTATCGTCGGATCCTCATCCGTTATGAAATACGTTTCCGGATAAAGGTACCCTTCCAGCGGATACATAACTCCTTCGGCCAGGATATCGTCCGACAGGAACCAGTACTCGTCTATGAGATCGTTGAGATACGCCTTGTCGGACCACTTTTTCATCAGCTCGTCGGCCGTGAAGGACGTCTCCTGAGCTATCGCATCGGCCACTTCCGGCACGGTAAGGCCTTCCCTGACTATAATCCTGTTCTTTGAAATATAATCGAAATCTCCCGTATTGATGGCCTCCATCATCTCCGGCAGCGTCATCGCTTTACTGAACATGTAGGTGTTGGCCTGAAGGGAATCGTACCCTCCTATCCTGGCGTGTATCTTCGCCATCGTGTTGTTCTTGACGAGTCCGTTCTCGTCGAGGATATCCACTATGGCAGACGCGCCGCTGCCCTGCGGTATCTCAACGGTGACCGTTTCGTCATTTCCCGAATCCACAGCGCCTATGCCGTTGAGGTATACCACTATGCTCCCCGTCAGCAGTACGACGACTGCGGCCAGTATTATCAGTATTAATTTGAATCTGCCGTTTTTACCGGTCATACTTTACCTCGTTTCCGGACATCCGTCCGTCATTTGTCTTTCTTCTTAAAAAGGGACGCCTTCACGTCCCTTTTCCGCAACAGTACGTCTGTATCGCACTCTATTTCGATCTTCCCAGATATTCTCCCGTTCTTGTATCTATCTGGATGGTCTCGCCTTCTTCGATGAAGATAGGCACCTGTATCACTGCACCCGTCTCCACTGTGGCGGCCTTCGTAACGTTGGTCGCCGTATCGCCCTTTACTCCCGGCTCCGTCTCGATGACCTTGAGATCGACGAAATTAGGAGCTTCCACAAGGAATGCATCTCCCTTGTAGAACTTTATTGTAGCCTCATCGTTTTCCCTGAGGTACTTCATCGCATCTTCCACCTGATCGAATGTGAGCGGGATCTGGTCATACGTTTCCTGATCCATGAAGTAGTACAGCTCACCGTCGTTGTACAGATACTGCATCGTCTTCGTCTCTATATGAGCTTTCGGGAATTTGGCATCCGGATTGAAGGATTCTTCCTTTATGGCCCCCGTAAGGATGTTCTTATGCTTCGTTCTGACAAAAGCCGCGCCCTTACCCGGTTTTACATGCTGGAAATCCAGGACAACATGCGGATCCCCGTCTATCTCAAATGTTATTCCTTTTCTAAAATCACCTGCGTAAATCATAAACCTACTGACCTTTCCCTTCCAACTGATATGTTTACCTACATAGTATACCAAATTTCAATGCAGTTGCCAATACCTCAATTGGCGCCGCCGGCTCCTCCGAACAGATCCATGCCCAGATCCGCCGTCTCGCCTATTATCTTATACACATCGGCCATCATCATGGAAAACCTCATGTAACACTGCATGTACTGGGCCGCCGTCGGATCCTGCATCAGTATTGCCGAAAGCTGCTGCAACTGCTGAAGATCCTCCTGGGTGAACTCGTTGCCCATCATCTGGGACGCCTGCATCTCCATCTGCTTTCTCATCAGATCCTTTACGGAGCTGCTCAGCTGCGGATCCTCGTCCACCAGCTTCTTGTACTGCTCATACTGCTTGAATTCTTCCGACTCCTTTATGGCCTGCGCCAGCATGTGAGCCTGATCGTATACGTTCATATGGTACTCCTTTCTCCATGCACACCTTACACTTCAAGAAATACCGGCAGTATCACCGGGCTTCTCTTCGTCTTGCCGTATATGTACTTTCTGAGTCCTTCTCTCACGGCCGTCTTCATGCCGTTCCAGTCCTTCATTTCTCTGTCGAGACAGTCCTCAAGGATGTTTTCGGCCACATCGCACGCACCGTCTATCAGATCCTCGTTCTCCCTGACATATACGAACCCTCTCGATATTATATTCGGGCCGGAAACTATGGTGCACGACTGTCTGTCTATGGCAGCCACCACTATTATCAGTCCCGACTCCGACAGCAGTCTCCTGTCACGCAGCACGATGTTTCCCACATCGCCGACTCCGAGACCATCCACCATTATGCCTTCCGCTTCCGCCACATGCTTCGTCACGGCAATTCCGTCCTGCGATACCGTCAGGCAGTCTCCGTTCTCCAGTATGGAAACATTCTCCTGCGGCATTCCGAGGAGATGAGCCAGCTCGGCATGCGTCTTCAGATGCCTGTATTCTCCGTGTACCGGCATGAAGAACTTCGGCCTTATGAGGGAATGCATCAGCTTGAGCTCCTCCTGACATGCGTGCCCCGAAACGTGGGTGTCCGCGATATCGGAGTATATGACTTCCGCTCCCTTTTCCACCAGCTGGTTCACGACGTTGGCCACCGTCAGCTCGTTGCCGGGAACAGGCGACGACGACAGTATGACCATGTCGCCCCTCTTTATCTTTATCGCCTTGTGATCGGACGACGCCATCCTGGCCAGCGCCGACATCGGTTCACCCTGGCTTCCCGTCGTTATCACCACCAGCTCCTTGTCCGGTATGTTTTTCGCCTTGTTCAGATCCACCAGCATGTTTGACGGTATCTTTATGTATCCCAGTTCCTTTGCCAGATCCACCACGTTGACCATGCTCCTTCCGGATATGGCCACCTTCCTCTTGCACAGGAGAGCTATGTCTATTATCTTCTGTATCCTGTGCACGTTGGAGGAGAACGTCGCTATTATTATACGTCTGTCGGATCGCCTGAATATGTTTTCCAGCGTCCTTCCCACGACACGTTCGGAAGGCGTGTAACCCTTCCTCAGCACGTTGGTGCTGTCCGCCATCATCAGCAGCACTCCTTCTGATCCGATCTGAGCCAGTCTGGCAAAATCTATCGGATTGCCGTCGACAGGAGTGTAGTCTATCTTGAAGTCTCCCGTGTGGAATATGCGTCCCGCCGGCGTTGTGATGGAAAGGCATATGGAGTCCGCTATGGAATGGGTTATCCTGAGAGCCTCCACCCTGAAATTCTTTCCCAGTCTGAAAGTCTCACCGGCTTCGACGACGTGCATTACCGCCTTGAGATTGTGCTCTTTCAGCTTATTCTCGATCAGCCCCAGCGGAAACCTCATGCCGTATATCGGGACATTGATCTCCTTTAAGAGATAGGGCACTCCGCCTATATGGTCCTCGTGACCGTGGGTTATCACCATGCCCTTTATCTTCCTGCTATTCTCGGTGATGTACGAGAAATCCGGTATGACCTTGTCTATACCGAACATATCGTCATCCGGGAACGACAGACCGCAGTCGATTATCATTATCTCGTTCTCGTATTCGATGGCGGTCATGTTCTTTCCGATCTCGCCGAGACCTCCGAGAGGTATGACTTTGATCTTGGGCGCATCGCCCGTCTTTTTTCTGCGGCTGTTCTGAGACTTTCTGTGAGATGCCGGCTTTGCCGTTCTCTGCTGCTTTGCCTGATTCTTAGATCCGGCGCCGCTCTGCGTCCTGCCGCCTGATGCGGCGTTGTTTTCCTTCGATCCTCTGCCGCGTCCGCCCTGTGTCCTGCCGCCTGTCTTTTTGCCTGTCTTTCGCGGCTTTGCGGGCGTATCGTTTTTACGTTCGTTCATAAATATCCTTTCCCGCTGTAGTGTCACGGGCGCCGCTATTTCACGACGATGTTTATAAGCTTGTTCGGAACGGCTATTATCTTGACGATGTTTTTACCTTCCGTAAGAGCTTTTATCTTATCGTTCTCTACAGCGATCTTTTCCATCTCATCTCTGGAAAGATCCCCCGGTATGTTGATCTTTTCCTTTATCTTTCCGTTTATCTGCACGACGATCTCCACCGTATCCTTTACAAGAGCCTTTTCGTCGTACTCAGGCCACTTCTGATCGTGAACGGAACCGCCGTATCCGAGATGCTCCCACATTTCCTCCGTGACGTGCGGAACGAACGGTGCGAGAAGGATTATCAGGTTCTTTACGGCAGCACCGTAAAGGCCCGGGTTGACATCTCCTTCCTTGTACCTGTACATCTCGTTCACCATCTCCATTATCGTACTGATGGCGGTATTGAAGTTAAACCTTTCACCTACGTCATCGGAGACTTTCTTTATGGCGTAGTTCATCCAGTATGCCATGGACTTGTCGGCTTCGCTCTTTATCTCATAGGTTTCCGGAACGTCCGCGTACTTTTCCGAATACTCATAGACCATCCTGTAGACCCTGTTTATGAACCTGAAGCTTCCTTCAACTCCCTGATCCGACCAGTCCAGCTCCCTTTCGGGCGGTGCCGCAAAGAGTATAAAAAGCCTTGCCGTATCGGCTCCGTACTTCTCTATTATCTCCGCCGGGCTCACAACGTTGCCGAGGGACTTGCTCATCTTAGCTCCGTCTTTTATGACCATACCCTGGGTAAGCAGGTTTTTAAACGGCTCTTCCTGACTTACGTATCCCAGATCGTAAAGCGCCATCTGGAAAAATCTCGCATACATCAGGTGAAGTATGGCATGCTCGACGCCGCCGATATACTGATCGACGTTCATCCAGTAGTCCACCTTGTCCTTGCCGAATGCTTTTTCGGTATTTCGCGCATCGCAGTACCTCAGAAAATACCAGGATGAATCCAGGAACGTATCCATGGTATCCAGTTCCCTCTTCGCCGGCCTGCCGCAGACAGGGCATACCGTATCTCTGAACGTCTTGCTCGTGGCGAGAGGTGATTCGCCCTTTCCGGTAAATTCAACGTCCGTAGGGAGCATCACCGGCAGATTTTCTTCCTTCTCAGGCACCCATCCGCAGGTGTCGCAGTATATCATCGGTATAGGTGTTCCCCAGTACCTCTGCCTCGAGATGAGCCAGTCGCGCAGCTTGTAATTCGTCGTCTTCTTTCCTATGCCCTGCTCTTCCAGGTATTCCGTGATCTTCACGATGGCATCCCTGTTGTTCATTCCGTCAAACTTGCCGGAATTTATCAGCTTTCCTTCGGCTTCGAAGGCTTCCGTGAGGTTGTTGAGATCTATGTCGTCTCTTTCCGGATCGACTACAGGTATTATCTCAAGGTCGAAGGCCTTCGCAAAATCGAAGTCACGCTGGTCGTGGGACGGTACCGCCATGATGGCTCCCGTACCGTAATCCATCATTACGTAATCGGAGATGAACACCGGCACTCTCCTGCCGTTGAGCGGATTTATACAGTATCTGCCCGTGAACTCGCCGGTCTTCTCCTTCGTGGTAGATGTCCTCTCTATATCGCTGATGTGCTGCACCTTCTCCACGTAAGCCAGTACGGCTTCCTCGTACTCACTTCCTGCAACCAGCTCTTTGACGTACGGATGCTCCGGAGCAAGTACCATGTATGTAACGCCGTAAAGGGTGTCGGGTCTTGTGGTGTATATCTCCAGATCCTTGTCATATCCTTCTATCTGGAACGTCACCTGCGCTCCGGTGCTCTTGCCTATCCAGTTCTTCTGCATCAGCTTTACCTTGTTCGGCCAGCCCGGCAGCTTTTCCAGATTATCCAGCAGTCTTTCGGCATAGTCCGTTATCTTGAGATACCACTGCGACAGTTCCTTCTTTCCGACAACTGTCCCGCATCTCTCGCACTTTCCGTCCACTACCTGTTCGTTTGCCAGTACCGTCTGACAGCTCGGGCACCAGTTTACCGGATTTTCTTTCTTGTATGCCAATCCCTTCTTGTAGAACTGTATGAATATCCACTGCATCCACCTGTAGTAATCGGGATGACATGTGGCGACCTCTCTGTCCCAGTCGTAGGAAAGTCCCAGCTCTTTAAGCTGGCGTCTCATCTCGTCTATATTCTCCCACGTCCATACGCTCGGCTCGACATCGTGCTTTATGGCGGCGTTTTCAGCCGGAAGTCCGAAGGAGTCCCAGCCCATCGGATGAAGAACGTTGTATCCCTTCATCTTCTTGAATCTTGCCAGCACGTCTCCGATGGAGTAGTTTCTCACGTGACCCATGTGGAGCTTACCTGACGGGTACGGGAACATCTCGAGGACATAGTACTTTTCTTTGCTTTCGTCCTCGGTGACCTTGAAGGAGTCCTCCTCTTCCCACTTTGCCTGCCACTTCTTTTCGATCTCACCGAAATTATACTTTTCTAACATCGTTTACCTCCCATCAGTTTATATCAACGGTCTCACAGTCGCCCCATATGCGCTCGATGTTGTACTTCTCACGCATCTCCACGGTCATGACGTTGACGACCACATCGCCGTAATCCATCAGTATCCATCCCGAGCTGCGCTTTCCCTCCACGCTCTTCGGGAATATGTCCTCCGGCTCCAGCATATCCTCTATGTTGTCCACAAGAGAATCCATCTGTCGCTCGCTGCCGGCAGATGCCATAACGAAATAGTCCGCGAAGGAAGCCTTCGGAGATATGTCGATGACGGCCACATCCACGGCTTTCTTCTCATCCAGGAGCTTCGCGATCTTTACAGCCATTGTCTTTGCTTCAATCATAAATTCCCCTTCTCCTTTTAAATATTCAAGTGCGTCCACGGTATCGGGATCCGTATATTCACCCTTTTCCGACAGATAAGCCAGCGTATTTGTCAGATACATGGCGCACGCTTCATCTATATTCTCGTAGGCGAGTATTCTTATCTCGTCCACCCCGGGATAATCCCTGCCCGGCTCTATGGCGTCGGCGAGGAACACGATCTTTTCCAGCAGCGACATCCCGGCACGCCCTGTCGTGTGGAATGCCACGGCATTTATCATATCCTCATCGGTTATGTTATAATCTCTCCTCATCAGCTCCGCGGCGACCTTGCCGTGGGAAAGGTTCGGTCTGCCCGTAAGCTCTTCCGGAAGGCCGAATCTCTTCACGTACCCGTCAAGCTGCGACACGTCCATGCCCTTGCACATATCGTGGAACAGCGCCGCCTCCCGGGCCTTGTCCTCATCGGCGCCGTAACGCTCCGCAAGTCTGACGGCCTCATCCGCCACGGCGTATGTATGAGCCAGACGTTTTGGCTTCAGGTTTTGCCTGAGATATCCGATGATATCATTATTTGTACAGTCCATTTTCTCTGATATACCTCTCCACCTTCTCCGGTATCAGATCGCCGCACGGCTCTCCGCTCTCAAGCCTGTCACGCACCTCCGTCGAAGATATATCGAACCTGTCATTGTGGAGATTTCTCACTTCGGTGCCGTATATGCGGCTGACCCTCTCCATGCACTCCTCAAGCTCCTTCTGCCTGTATCCCGGCCTCGTGCCCACGAGATAACCGCAGCTTGTGAGCAGCTCTCCGGCATTGCGCCACGTCTCTATCTTAAGGAATGCATCTGTTCCCGTTATGAAATATATGCGGCAGTCCTCTCCGTATTTTTTCCTCAGCTCCCGCATCGTAAGATACGTGTAGGACACGCCTTCTGCATCCAGCTCTATAGATGAACTTTCCAGTCCTTCCAGACCCTCTATTGCGGCGTCTATCATAGCCAGCCTGTCGCGGCCCGAGGCCGTATCTCTGTCCTGCTTGAAGGGCTGCAGCCATGCCGGTATGAATATGACCCGGTCAAGATCCATCTCCTTCAGTGCGTCGAGCGCCAGATGTATGTGTCCCAGATGCACCGGGTCGAATGTCCCGCCCAGCACGCCTATCCGTTTTACTTCCTGTCCTACCACTTGATCTGCCGACCCTCTTTTCTCCATTTTCTGAACTCGGCCGTAGCCGTGAACACGACGTCGGACGAGGAGTTTACGGCAGTCTCACAGGAATCCTGTATAACGCCTATTATAAAGCCGAGGCCCACGACCTGCATGGCTATATCGTTGGATATGCCAAAGAGGCTGCATGCCAGCGGTATCAGCAGCAGCGAGCCTCCCGCCACTCCCGATGCACCGCATGCCGATATGGATGCCACAATACTGAGGAGCACGGCCGTCGGAAAATCGACATGTATGCCCAAAGTATTGGCCGCGGCCAGCGTCAGCGTCGTTATTGTCACGGCTCCTCCCGCCATGTTTATCGTAGCTCCCAGCGGTATGGATACCGAATACTGCTTTTCATCGAGCCCGAGCCTCTCACAGAGAGCCATGTTGACAGGTATGTTGGCTGCCGAGCTCCTTGTGAAAAACGCCATTATTCCGCTGTCCTTGAGACACTTGAAGACCAGCGGATACGGATTCTGTCTTATGTTCACGAAGACGATGATCGGGTTCAGCACCAGCGCCACCACAAGCATGCATCCTACAAGCACCGCTATGAGATGACCGTAGTCCAGCAGTGATGACAGTCCCGTCTCCGATATTGTGACGAACACGAGCCCCATGATACCGAACGGAGCGAAATTTATGACCCATCTTATGGCTGTCGCCAATGCCTCCGAAATGTCTCCCAGTATATCTATCGTATTCTGACTCGCCTTTCTCAGAGCAAGTCCCAGTATTACGGCCCACGCCAGAACGCCGAGATAATTGGCGTTGACGAGAGCGTTGACGGGATTGTCGACGATGTTCATCAGCATGGACTGGAGCACTTCAACTATGCCCTCCGGAGCTGCCGCCGCTTCCTCCGTTACGCCTGCGAGAGTCAGTTCCGTAGGGAACAGGAATCCCGCCACAACGGCCGTGATGGCCGCAAGGAACGTACTTATCAGGTAAAGCACTATGACCGTCGTCATGTTGCTCTTTGCCGTATCCTGTTTATTGGCAAGGGAATGCATGACGAGGAAAAACACCAGCACCGGTGCCAGCGCCCTGAGGGCCCCCACGAACAGGTCTCCCAGTATGCCTATGCCCGTTGCGTTGGGAACCAGCAGTCCCAGTATTATACCGATTATCAATCCGGCCACTATCCTGAGGATAAGGCTCGTTTCCGTCCATTTCTTCAGCAGATTCATTTGCTATTCCACCTCTCCCGTAAGTTCTATGCCCAGTTCGTCGAGCTGATCCTTCTCCACCGTGCCCGGAGCTTCGCTGACCATGCATTGAGCGTTCTGGTTCTTCGGGAATGCGATGACTTCCCTTATGGATTTTTCGCCCGTAAGGAGCATCACGAGCCTGTCCATGCCGTAGGCGAGACCGCCGTGAGGCGGCGTGCCGTATCTGAATGCCTCCACGAGGAAGCCGAATTTCTCGTCTATCTCCTCCTGAGTCATGTCGAGGGCTCTGAACATGTCCTCCTGCATCTGCCTGTCATGTATCCTTATGCTGCCTCCGCCCAGCTCAACACCGTTGAGCACTATGTCGTATGCGTTGGCCTTCGCCTTTGTCGGATCCGTCTTTAAAAGACCCGCATCTTCCTCCTTCGGCGAAGTGAACGGATGGTGCATGGCGTGGTACTGTCCCTCGTCTTCATCGTATTCGAACAGCGGGAAGTCCACCACCCAGAGGAGTTTGTAATCCTCGTCGTCCAGCAGTCCCATCTCTCCGGCTACATGTCTTCTGAGGA
>CASEFF010000015.1 GCA_949287115.1 uncultured Bacillota bacterium
CTTTCTCCGATAGAGATCAAAAAATCGGCGTCGCCGGGCAAGACCGCCATTAAAAACTTCAAGGTATTGGAACCCGTTACCAGGGAACCGGCTTTCGGAGGGTTGGAGTCTTTGAAGGTCGAAATTGGTACCGGAAGTGTGGTCTGCATGGCAAACGATCTGCTGCCGGTGGACGAAAAGAACTGGTATGTACCGGTTTGGCTCATTTAATCGGTAAAAGTCCCTCCCTATTGACAAGGGATACCCCTATGGGTATAATATACACATACCCCCATGGGTATATCGTCGAAAAACAAAAAAGAAAAATAATATGTTTATAAGATGAAAAACGTCGGGCAGGAAGTCGGAAGCCGGGCGGAAAACGGGAGAGGGACATGGACAGGATCATCGAAAAAGTTGAATGGTTTATGGATCTGGGCGGGACGAAGAAGGATATCGGACTGCTGGTGATATCGGGCATCGCGCTTATAGTGAGCATCTTCGATCTGATACCGATGCCATTTGATGCGGCATGGGTAGCCATAATATTATGCGGTATCCCCATCATAGTGGAGGCCATCATAGGACTCATAACGGAATTCGATATAAAGGCTGACGTGCTGGTATCCATGGCACTGATAGCGGCCGTGCTCATCGGTGAGGATTTCGCCGCAGGCGAAGTGGCTTTCATAATGCAGATAGGCGGACTGCTCGAAGAGCTGACCGTAGCCAAAGCGAGAGCCGGTATAGAAAAGCTCGTCCACCTCACCCCGCAGACGGCGAGGATAATAAGCGGAGGCGAGGAGCGGATAATAGATGCCGGACATGTAAAGGTAGGAGACATCCTCCGCGTGCTGCCGGGCGAAACGGTGCCGGTGGACGGAGTGATAACAGCGGGGCAGACGTCCGTGGATCAGGCGGTCATGACGGGAGAATCCCTGCCTGTTGACAAAGGGACGGGCGATGAGGTATCCAGCGGAACGGTGAACCGTTTCGGTGCGTTTGAAATGAGAGCAACGAAGGTGGGCGAGGACAGCTCCATACAGCGCATGATAAAGCTGGTGCAGTCGGCTGACGCCGGAAAGGCGAAGATCGTCAGCATAGCTGACAGGTGGGCGACGTGGATCGTCGTGATAGCACTGACGGCGGCAGCCGTGACATGGGCCGTATCGGGAGAGATAATAAGGGCCGTGACGATACTCGTAGTGTTCTGTCCATGCGCTCTTGTCCTTGCAACGCCTACGGCAATAATGGCAGCCATAGGGAATGCCACGAAGCACGGTTTCCTTGTAAAGGAAGGCGATGCGCTGGAGCGGCTGGCGCGGGTAAAGAAGATAACGTTCGACAAGACGGGCACTCTCACTTACGGGACGCCGGAAGTGACGGAAGTGAAAAGCATCGCACCGGGAATAGGCGACGGCGAGCTTTATGCCATGGTCGCTGCCGCGGAGCGGTTTTCGGAGCACCCGTTGGGCAAGGCGATATTCTCGTGCTGCAAACGCGACGGCCGTGATGTGGCTATGGCGGAGGATTTCAAGATGATACCGGGACAGGGCGTGAAGGCCTCAGTGAAAGGAAGGAGCGTAGCTGCCGGAAACATGAAGCTGATATCATCGGAAGGGATAACGATATCTGCGGATATGGCGAAAACGGCAGGCAGCCGTATATCGAAGGGCGGCACCGTGATATACGTTTCCGTAGACGGTGAAATGGCAGGTTATATCGTTCTGTCCGATACGGTTAGAAAAGAGAGCCGCGGGATGATAGAAAGTCTCAGGAATCTGAATGTGGAACCGGTGCTTTTGACGGGAGACAACGGAAATGCCGCCGGAAACATAGCCGGACAGCTGGCGATAAGCGAGGTACATTCAAACTGTATGCCGGAGGACAAGCTGAAAGACATCGCCGCGTATCAGGCGGACGGTCAGGACGTATGCATGATAGTCGACGGTATAAACGATGCGCCGGCTCTGAAGAAGGCGAACGTGGGCATCGCCATGGGCGGCGTAGGCAGCGATATAGCGGTGGATGCGGCGGACATCGCTCTCGTGGATGACGAGATAAAGGAGCTGCCGCATCTCGTGGCGCTGGCAAAGCGCATGATGGTGACGATAAAGATAAACCTGTCCTTTTCCATGGGTCTGAATTTCCTTGCGATAGTGCTTGCCATAACGGGTCTGATGGGTCCCGTTGTGGGCGCTCTCGTCCACAATGCAGGCTCGGTGCTCGTCATAATAAATTCGGCTCTGCTGCTGAAGTGGAAGCGGCGTCGCTGAACGGGGTACCGGGACCTGATCCTGTGACATTGAAAGAGGGATGACGATCCGGCGTACGGCCGGTGCGTCATCCCTCTTTGTCATTATCCTGATGTATGGGTGCTGTCAGGATCAGTCTCTATAATTGTTCCTAGGCGTATAGTGGGTATGGAGCAGCTGGTGTGCCTTGCTGCCGTTGGCCATACCGAGGAAGTTCTTGTACAGTTTCTTTACGGCAGGGTTGTTGTGGGATTTTCTCACGTAGGTGTTCCTGTCTTCCCTGTAAAGACCTTTCGCTCTCTCGGCCTTTATATCCACCCAGTTTCTTACGTCGGAAAGCTGGAGAGGCTGACCTCCGCCGTTTATGCAGCCGCCCGGACATGCCATGATCTCGATGAAGTGGAATTCCTCGCCTGCTTTTACGGCGTCCATCAGTTTTCTGGCGTTGCCGAGGCCGTGGGCTACGGCGGCTCTGATATTGAGGTCATTTATCTTTATGGTTGCTATCTTGATGCCTTCAAGTCCTCGCACGTCTTCATACTCGAAATTGTCTGCGGAGCTTCCCGTAAGTATATCGGAAACGGTCCTGAGGGCGGCTTCCATGACTCCGCCTGTCGTACCGAATATGACTCCGGCTCCCGAAGCGCCCCCGAACGGAGCGTCGAAGTCGCTGTCTCCCAGATCAGGGAAGTCTATTCCCGAGTCGTATATCATGGTGCCCAGCTCACGTGTCGTTATGACTATATCCACATCGGCGTGACCGTCCACCTGCATCTCCGGTCTGCCTGCTTCGAACTTCTTGGCAGTGCAAGGCATCACGGAAACAACTACGATATCTTCGGGATCTATGCCGTTCTGTTCGGCGTAATACGTCTTGAGTATGGCTCCGAACATCTGATGCGGCGATTTGCACGTCGACAGATTGTCCAGCATATCCGGATAATTATGCTCGCAGAACTTGATCCATCCCGGTGAACACGACGTTATGAGCGGGAGCTTGCCGCCGCCCCTTATCCTGTCTATCAGTTCGGCGCCTTCTTCCATTATTGTCAGGTCGGCACCGGTATCGGTGTCGAACACCTTGTCGAAGCCCAGCATCTTCAGAGCCGTGACCATCTTTCCGGTGACAGGTGTGCCGATAGGCATATCGAAGTCCTCTCCCAATGCCACTCTTACGGCAGGGGCTGTCTGGGCGATGACGTGCTTTTTCGGGTCGTATATTGCCTCCCATACCCTGTCGATATCGCTCTTTTCATGGAGAGCGGCTACAGGACATACGTTTATACACTGTCCGCAGTTGACACAAGGTGTATCCTTGAGGGACATGTTGAACGGTGAGGCGATCTGCGTGTTGAATCCTCTGTTGACGACGTCGATGACTCCTACGGTCTGTATGTTCTTGCAGACGCTGACGCATCTTCTGCACAGTATGCACTTGTTCGGGTCGCGTACTATGGAAGGTCCTATATCCAGCGGCAGCTTTTTGCTCTCGCCTTCAAATCTAACTTCGCCTACCGACAGCTTGTTGGCCAGAGCCTGGAGCTCACAGTCCATCCAGCTTCTGGAACACGTCTGACATCTGGCGTTGTGATTGGAGAGTATCAGCTCGAGGTTCACCTTTCTGGCTTCCATTACCTTAGGCGTGTGAGTGAACACTTCCATGCCCTCCGATACGGGGTGGACACAGGCAGCCTGCAGGGCTTTGGCGCCCTTTACCTCGACGACGCACATACGGCAGCAGCCGATCTCGCTTATATCCTTGAGGAAGCACAGGGTGGGTATTGTTATGTTTACCTCTTTGGCAGCCTCCAGTACCGTGTAGTTTTCCGGTACGTACAGGTTTATACCATCTATCGTGATGTTTACTTTATTCATGTTACAGGCCTCCTTCACATTACGCGTTCTTCATGATTGACTTGAACGGACATTTTTCCATGCAGACGCCGCACTTTATGCACTTGTCCTGATCGATAACGAACGGAGTATCCTTGTCGCCGGATATGGCGCCGACAGGACAGTTTTTCTTACAAATGCTGCAGCGTTTGCAGATGCTGTCGAATATGACGTACTGTACCATGGATTTACATACGCCCGCAGGACATTTTTTGTCGACCACGTGAGCCATGTATTCGTCACGGAAATACCTCATGGTGGAAAGTACCGGATTAGGGGCCGTTTGACCGAGTCCGCAGAGGGCCGAGGCTTTTATGTTCTTTGCCAGTATTTCCAGTTTTTCAAGGTCTTCCACCTGTCCCTTACCTTCCGTGATCCTGGTGACGATCTCCAGCATCCTCTTCGTACCGATCCTGCAAGGAGGACATTTACCGCATGATTCATCGACGGTGAACTCGAGGAAGAACTTGGCAAGATCGACCATGCAGGTATCCTCGTCCATGACGATGAGACCTCCCGAACCCATCATGGATCCCAGCGCTATCAGCGAATCGTAGTCTATAGGTGTATCCAGCTCCGAAGCAGGTATGCAGCCTCCCGACGGTCCGCCTGTCTGAGCTGCCTTGAATTCCTTGCCGTTAGGTATGCCGCCGCCTATATCGTATATTATCTCGCGGAGGGTAGTACCCATAGGGATCTCCACAAGGCCCGTATTGTTTATCTTGCCGCCGACAGCGAAGACCTTGGTGCCCTTCGACTTTTCGGTGCCTATGCTTGAGAACCATTCAGGACCCCTCAGGATTATCATAGGTATGTTGGCGTAGGTTTCGACGTTGTTCAGTATGGTAGGCTTGCCGAACAGACCCTTTACCGCAGGGAACGGAGGTCTCGGCTGAGGTTCTCCTCTGCGGCCTTCCACCGATGTCATGAGAGCCGTTTCCTCTCCGCATACGAAAGCGCCGGCGCCGAGTCTCACTTCAAGGTTGAAGTTGAATCCCGTGCCGAATATGTCCCTGCCGAGGAGACCGTATTCCTGTGCCTGCTCTATGGCGATGGAAAGCCTTTCCACGGCGATAGGGTATTCGGCTCTGACGTATACGTAGCCCTGGTCTGCTCCGATGGCGTATCCTGCGATGGCCATGGCTTCTATGACCGAATGCGGGTCGCCTTCAAGGACCGATCTGTCCATGAACGCTCCCGGGTCGCCTTCGTCGGCGTTACAACAGACGTACTTCTGAGCCACCTGCTGATCCGCGGCGAAGCTCCATTTTACTCCCGTAGGGAATCCGCCGCCGCCTCTTCCCCTGAGGCCGGATGCCTTTACGGTGTCGATGACGTCTTCCGGCTCCATTTCGGTGAGGACCTTTTCGAGAGCCGAATAGCCGTCTCTGGCGATGTATTCATCTATGTTTTCAGGATTTATGGCGCCGCAGTTTCTTAGAGCGACACGCATCTGCTTTGAAAAGAAGTCGACGTTTTCAAGGGCGTTGGATATCTCCTCGGCTTCCTTGTCTCCGGCGAGGAGCCTTCTTACGGGTTCGCCGTTCTTCACGTGGCTTTCGAATATCTCATTGACATCTTCCGGCTGTACCAGGGTGTACATGATGTGCTCCGGATAGAACATCATTATAGGGCCTTCTGCGCAGAGACCGAAGCAGCCGGTCTTTACGACCTTCACGTCGTCTTCCATCTTGTGGATCTTTATGAGACTTTCGAGTCCGTCTATTATCTTCATGGAGTTTGAGGAAGTGCATCCCGTTCCTCCGCAGACCATGATGTGCATCTTTCCGCCTGCCGCTGTCGGTTTGGCGTGTTTGTCGACACGTATCATCAGGTCGGCCTGTTTCTCTTTTCTTATCCTATCGATATCTGAAATGCTCTTTATCATGAATCCACCTCCTGAAGGTTATCGAACTTGTCGATGATACCGTCGACATCGTCCGGCGACAGCTTGCCGAATACCTCGTCGTTGACCGTGACTACGGGAGCGAGACCGCAGGCGCCTATGCATCTGCAGGCATCGAGGGAATAACGTCCGTCCTCGGTACATTCGCCCACGTCTATGGAAAGTCTCGTCCTGAACTTGTCGAGGATCTCGTTGGCACCCTTGACGTAACATGCCGTACCCATGCAGACGTTTATCTGGTATTCGCCCTTAGGATTGGTCGAGAACTGGGTGTAAAAGCTGACTACGCCGTACACTTCGGCGAGAGGGATATCGAGTTTTTCGGATATGTCGCGCTGAACTTCCAGAGGCAGATATCCGTATACCTCCTGCGCTTCATGGAGCACGGGAATGAGAGCGCCCTGAGTGTCTTTGTACTTGGCGATTATGGCATCGAGCTTTTCCGCCTTTTCCTTCGCGTCGGCACAAATGGTGCAGTTATTGCTCATGCAAAACTCCTTTCTTTTTCTGCTTTGTAAAATTTAGACAATTCCGAGTAAAATAATTATTCACATAATACATAATACAGGGAGCATCGCATAACTGTCAATAAAAAACGTCAAAAAAATAACGAGA
>CASEFF010000016.1 GCA_949287115.1 uncultured Bacillota bacterium
GGCTTTCCGATACATCCGGGTTTTCCCGACATGGAGTTGAAGTCCAGCAGGCACGAGCAGCCGGCTTCGGTGCTGCCGTAGAAGTTATACAGCCTCGTGTTCGGCAGTATACGGCTCAGATGGAGCTTGTTGTCTTCCGGCAGAGGGGCAGAGCCCAGCTGTATGTAGTCGAGCCTGTCGGCGTAGTCTCCCAGTCTGTCTTTTGACAGCTTGAATATTATGGAAAGCATGCTGGGAGACAGATCCATGGCGGTAACACCGTATTTATCCATCAGATCGAAGACCTTTTTCAGCAGCGTCACGCCGTCGACGAAGACGACGGAGCTGCCGTTTACCAGATTGGCATAGGTCCTTCGCAGTCCGTGGGAATGACTGAGGGGCATGGGAACGATCTCCACGTTATCCTCTTTCATCTTCACGCCGCACATTACGTTTTCGGCAAGGGCCGTATCGTTGGTGTGAGTCAGGACTATGCCCTTGGATTTTCCGGTGGTGCCTGTGGAAAACAGGATCTCGGCAACATCGTCTCCCGCCGGAAAGTTTACCTTATCGGGATGGGGTGCGGGAACGTCTTCCGCGGATGCGATGATATCGGAGATATCGTTCATCGTCATGAATGAGGTGGCGCTGTCTTCCGCTACAGGGGATTTTCCTATGTGGATGACGGCTTCCGTGTCGGCGATGATCTCGCGGGACCTGTCTGCGGAAGCGTTCTTTTCCAGCGGAACGAAGATGCCGCCTGCGAGCTGTATGGCGAACTCGCATATCATGTAATCAGCGTTCTGCGTGCATTCGATGACGACGCAGCTTCCTTTGCCGACACCGCGCTTTTTTAAGTCTTCCGAAAGGCGGCTTATGCGGCTCCAGAGCTGCCCGTAAGAGTATGACGTCCTGCTGTCTGCAAGAGCCAGCCTGTCAGGCGTTTTTGCGGCGTTGCGCGCGATGTTTTCAACTACTGATGGATATATGTTCATTTATGACCTCCGATTAGTACAAAGTGGTTTAATTGTATCATATTTTTTTCTTTTTATGATAAAAACACACATAGTTTTCACATTATGAAATTAAAATATGCTGGTTATAACGTAATGATTATGAGTGCATAAAGAAAAGGTTATGATAGCGATGGAAAAATTCACGTCAGCGGCATACATAGAGACCATAGCGGAGATGAAGAACATATCGGCGGCCGCCGAAAAGCTGGACATGTCACAACCTGCCCTCAGCGCGAGGCTCAGAAAGACGGAGGAGCAGCTGGGTACTGCCATATTCGACAGGTCGAAAAAACCGCTGGAGCTGACGGAAGCCGGCAGAGTGTATCTCGATTATGCCGACAGGTTCGCGGCTCTCGAGCGCGAGCTCCATCAGCAGATAACAGATATAGAGGAAATGAGAAAAGGGAGCCTGACCATAGGCGGCGCCAGCTTTTTCAACGTCAGCTATTATCCGAAGGCCGTGGGGGCATTTCTTAAAAAGTATCCTGGAATAGACATGGAGATCGTTGACGGCAAGATACCGGAGATCTCGGTCAAGGCATACAACGGCAGCGTGGATCTTTTCATAGCCCATCCGATGGAATTTGATGAGAGGTTCTGCTATGAAAAGCTCTTTAACGAGAAGATATTCCTCTGCGTGCCGGGGGACTGGGAGATAAACGATGAGCTGAAGAATTTTGAGGTGAGACCCGAGACGATAATGGGCAGGGATGGGAGCGATCGCGGAGATATGCCGGTCATGGATTTTTCCGTGCTGAGCGGTCTTCCCTTCGTCATGCTCAACGAGGATCAGCATATCGGCACGGTGATGAACGGCCTGTTTGAAAAGTACGGATTCGAGCCGGTCAGGTGTGTTACGGCGGAGCAGACGATGACGAGTTATGCTCTGACCCTTGCCGGCGTCGGTATATCGCTGATCACGGAAAGCTGCATAAGGAACAGCGGTTTTCACGATTCCCCGAAGTTCTACCTGACGGAGCCGGAACTTTGTTCGCGGGACATATACGCTGTATATCCGAAGAACAGGTACATGTCGAGGGCTGCCAGAGAGTTCATATCCATACTCAAGGATACTCTGAGCGGATCGTGAGCCATCACAGGTTATTTAAGCGCTTCGCGCTGAATATATTTTATTTATCGAAAAGGAGAGAATCATGAAGAGAGCAAAGAAGATCGTGGCGGCAGCCCTGGTGGCTGTCATGGCGGTGTGCTTTACCGCCTGCGGAGGAAACGATTCGGGA
>CASEFF010000017.1 GCA_949287115.1 uncultured Bacillota bacterium
GTACGACACCGTTGATTCCACAAACCTGAAAGCCAGACAGCTGGCCGCCGAAGGCGCGGAGCACGGCACGACCGTCATCGCCGGACGCCAGACGTCAGGCAGGGGACGCCTCGGCCGCAGCTTCTTTTCCCCGCGTGAAGGGATATATATGAGCATCATCATACGCCCGTCCTTCGACCTTGCCGGCATGCCGCCCGTGACGGCGGCTGCTGCCGTCGCAGTCACCGACGCCATAAGGAGCGTCTGCGGAAAGGACGCCGGTATAAAATGGGTCAACGACATATATCTGGACGGCAGAAAGATATGCGGCATACTGACAGAAGGCATCACCGACTTCGAATCCGGCCGGATCGAGGCCCTCGTCATAGGCATAGGCATAAACACTTCCGTTAAAAATTTCCCGAAAAAACTGCTGGATATCGCCGGCGCACTGGAAGGCGACTATTCGAGATCGGAGCTGGTCGCCGAGATCATCCGCGGGACGCTGGATTTCGTCGCCCATCCGGAAAACAGCACATTTATCTCGTCTTACAAGCAAAAAAGTATCGTAATAGGAAAAAATATCAAGGTATATAAAGGAAGATATAATATCTCCCCCGAAGACGATCTGCCCGCAGTACCGGCAACGGCTCTTGATATTGACAACGATGGACGCCTCATCGTCCGTTACGGTGACGGCAGCCGTGAAGCTCTCTCGTCCGGAGAGATTTCCATAAGACTGTGATATTTTTTAAACAAACTAAATCCGATTATGGAGCAAATTAGTACGACAACACGCGTTTTTAAAGCAAGAAAATATTATCAAAGTATTAAAATTGTAGACATTTTTAGAGCCGTACTGTAAAATATTTTTATTAAGATTTTCACCATTCTTTATAATCATTAACATAACGTTATCACCATCTACATGCAGAAAGGGCAAACATTATGGATCAAGAAAAAATGAGGAAGACCATCGACGAGATCATCGCTCGTCACAGCGACAAGAAACCTATCGTCGCCATTTTGCAGGACATCCAGGAAGAGTACCGATATCTTCCGAAGGAGGCGCTGACCTATCTGGCGGATCAGATCGATGTGAGCATCGCCAAGATCTACAGCGTCGCGACTTTCTATGAAAACTTTTCTCTCGAGCCTAAGGGCAAATACGTTATAAAGATATGCGACGGTACGGCATGTCATGTTAGAAAATCCATACCTATTTTAAATGCTCTCAGAAGCAAGCTCAGCCTTCCGGAGGGCAAGAAGACGACAGAAGACGGTCTTTTCACCGTCGAAACCGTATCATGTCTGGGCGCATGCGGGCTCGCTCCCGTTATGACCGTGAACGACAAGGTATACCCTGCCATGACTCCGGAATCAGCTACATCTCTGGTTGAGGAACTGAAATAGGAGGATCCCATGAAAATAACAGATAGAAAACATTTGGACCAGTACAGAAAGCAGTTTCTGGCTCATATCGATACCCAGAAAAAGAAAGTATACGTGTGCGGCGGAACGGGCTGCGTTGCCGGCGGTTCCATGGAGATATTCGATGAGCTGAAAAAACTCATCGAGGAGAACGGACTCAACTGCGACGTAACTCTTGACAACGACGCCTGCGAAGGCAGCATCGGCCTCAAGAAGAGCGGATGCCACGGTTTCTGCGAAATGGGACCGGTACTGAGAATAGAGCCGTCAAAGCTCTTCTACCTCAAGGTGCAGCCGGAAGACTGCAGGGATATAGTCGAAAAATCCATCGTCGGAGACGACGTTGTGGAAAGACTCATATACAGCAGGGACGGTATACAGTATCCGGAGCAGGAAGAGATACCGTTCTACAAGCACCAGACCAGAATGGTACTGGAGGACTGCGGTCAGATAGACGCCCAGTCCATCAAGGAATACATCGCATACGGCGGTTACACATCCCTTGAAAAGTGCATGTTCGAAATGACGAAGGACGAGATCATAAAGGTGATCACCGACTCCAACCTGAGAGGAAGAGGCGGCGCCGGATTCCCTGCCGGAAGAAAATGGCAGCAGGTAAAGGCTCAGAAGTCACCTGTGAAGTACGTCGTATGTAACGGAGACGAAGGAGACCCGGGCGCATTCATGGACAGAAGTATCATGGAGGGAGACCCTCATAAGATGCTGGAAGGCATGATGATCGCCGGATATGCTTCCGGAGCCACCGAAGGCTATATCTACGTGAGAGCCGAATATCCTCTCGCAGTCGAGAGACTTTCCATGGCCATCGAACAGGCAAGGGAGATAGGACTTCTCGGCGAAAACATCCTCGGTTCGGACTTCTGCTTCGACATCAATATCGTAAAGGGAGCCGGAGCATTCGTATGCGGAGAAGGAAGTGCGCTGACCACATCCATAGAAGGAAACAGAGGTATGCCTAGGGTAAAGCCTCCTAGAACGGTAGAGCACGGTCTTTACGGCAAGCCGACGCTCCTCAACAACGTCGAAACCTTCGCCAACGTTCCTATCATAATAGAAAACGGTGCGGAATGGTACAGGAACATCGGTCCTGAAAAGAGCCCGGGAACCAAGGCATTCGCCCTCACCGGCAACATCGTCAACACGGGACTCATCGAAGTGCCGATGGGAACGACGCTGAGACAGGTAATATACGACATCGGCGGCGGCATCAGAGGCGGCAAGAAGTTCAAGGCGGTACAGATCGGCGGACCTTCCGGAGCATGTCTTACGGAGGAGCACCTCGACCTTCCGCTCGACTTTGACAGCCTCAAGAAAGTCGGAGCCATGATAGGATCCGGCGGTCTTGTAGTAATGGACGAAGATACATGCATGGTAGAGGTGGCCAGATTCTTCATGAACTTCACCCAGAACGAATCGTGCGGAAAGTGCGTGCCATGTCGTGAAGGTACGAGAAGGATGCTGGACATACTGGAAAAGATAGTTGCCGGAAACGGAGAGATGTCGGATCTCGAAACGCTGGAACAGCTGGCCGACACCATCACTTCAACGGCTCTGTGCGGACTGGGCAAGACCGCAGCCAACCCGGTACAGTCCACCCTCAAGTATTTCAGAGACGAATACATCGAGCATATCGTCGACAAGAAGTGCAGGACGGGCAACTGTCAGGCTCTCAAGACCATATACATCGACAAGGAACTCTGCAAGGGCTGCTCGCTGTGCTCCAAGGTATGTCCTGTGGACGCCATCTCCGGCAAGATCAAAGAGCCGTATGAGATCGATCCGGCCAAGTGCATAAAGTGCGGAGCATGTATGGAAAAATGTAAGTTCAACGCCATTAAGGAGGGCTAATGATGAGTACCATTAACAATAAGAGAACTATGATCGTAAACGGAAGGCCTGTACCTATCGAAGGCGAGAAGAACATTCTCGAAGTTATCCGCAAAGCCGGATTCGACATGCCTACGTTGTGCTACCATTCGCAGCTTTCCACCTTCGGTGCCTGCAGAATGTGCATAGTTGAAGATAAAAAAGGAAGTATAATAGCCTCGTGCTCCACTCCGCCGAAGGCAGGAATGGACATAAAGACGAACACGCCGAGGCTTCGCGAATACAGGAAGATCATCCTGGAGCTGATGCTGGCAGACCACAACAGAGACTGCATAACATGCGAGAAGAGACGTGACTGCGAGCTCCTCAGACTGGCCCGTCGTTTCGACGTGGATACCGTAAGGTTCGAAACGTACAGTATGGACGGAACGAAGGACAAGTCATCCCTCGCCATCATCAGGCACCCTGACAAGTGCATACTCTGCGGTGACTGCATCAGGATGTGCGACGAGATCCAGAACGTGGGAGCCATAGATTTCGCATTCAGAGGCTCCAAGATGGAAGTAATGCCGGCCTTCAACATGCCGCTGGCAGAATCCAACTGTGTAAACTGCGGACAGTGTGCAGCCGTATGTCCTACGGCCGCCATCACCGTAAGAAGCAACCTCCGCGAGCTCTGGGATATGCTCAACGACGACAACATTATCGTGCAGGCTCAGATAGCTCCGGCTGTCAGAGTTGCGCTGGGTGATGAGTTCAACTTCCCTCACGGCACGAACGTGATGGGCAAGATCGTCGCCGCCCTCAGAAAACTGGGATTTGACGAAGTATATGACACGGCTACAGGCGCCGACCTGACCGTCATAGAGGAAGCCGGCGAGTTCGTTGAAAGACTCAAGAACGGCGGAAAGCTCCCGCTCTTCACATCGTGCTGCCCTGCATGGGTGAAGTATGCGGAGACAAAGCATCCTGAGCTGATGGACAACATCTCCAGCTGCAAGTCGCCTATGGAAATGTTCGGTGCAGTACTCAAGGAAAAGGCGAAGCAGGACGCAAAGGGCAAGAAGAACGCCAAGGTCGTAAAGAACATCGCTATCATGCCTTGTACAGCCAAGAAGTTCGAGGTCAAGAGAGAGGAGATGAAGACGGACGGCGAGCCTACGGTGGATCTTGCGATAACGACCCAGGAACTCGCTTCCCTCATCATAGAGTCGGGACTGAAATTCGAAGACATACAGCCTGAAGCTGTGGATATGCCATTCGGTATCGCCAGCGGCGCCGGCGTGATATTCGGCGTTACGGGCGGTGTTACCGAGGCCGTTATCAGGAACGTCATCGATCCCGAAACGAGAACCGAGCTCGATGAGATCGCATTCACGGGCGTAAGAGGCCTTGAAGGCGTCAAGGAAGTCCATCTCACTTACGGCGAGGAAGGCGAGAAGACCCTTTCCATCGCGGTAGTCAGCGGACTCAGAAACGCCGAGACCCTCATCAGAAAGATCGAGGCCGGCGAAGTGCACTACGACTTCGTTGAAGTCATGGCGTGCGTAGGCGGATGTATAGCAGGAGCAGGTCAGCCATTCGTAGTAGGCAGAGCCAGAACGGAAAGGTCTCAGGGAATGTACGAGGCGGACAAGCTGTCCAACGTTCGTACTTCACAGGGCAACCCTGTTACGGAAGCTCTCTACAGGGGACTTCTGGCAGGCGACAACGCTCACAGGCTCCTCCACTACAAATAAGCCGGTACGATGGGGCTGCATAAGTAAGCCGATATAAGGCAGGCGGCCGCGATGAGCGGCCGCCTGAAAA
>CASEFF010000018.1 GCA_949287115.1 uncultured Bacillota bacterium
CAGCTCCGGATGATCGAAGAGCTGTCTCGTGCATCCCATCTCTATGCCCTTCAGCGGATCCCTGCCGAACTCGTCCACAGGGAAGTCGGAGCCCTGACCCATGCGGCAGCCGCCGGCGATCATGCTCCTGAGCCTGAACGTGTGATTCTGCCTGTCGCCGATGACCTTTTCCATGTCCGGATTGCCGTAATGCCATACGCACGTCGTGTTGGCGATGACGTCGTACTTTCCGAAGGCCGCCAGCTCCTCGTCCTTTACATAATCGCAGTGCGAATTGACGATACGGCAGTCGTGATATCCCGCTTCACGCACAGCCTTTGCCATCGCCAGCGTCCCGCTGATGGCCTCGTCGCCGATGCCGTGGACGTTGATGTCGAGCCCTTCCTTCGCGGCCCTGACTCCGATCTCGGCCATTTCCTCTCTGTTGAAGAGCGGATATACCATTGCCCCCGTCTCATCGTAAGGCTCGCTGAGCGCCGCCGATCTCGTTTCCAGCGTTCCGTCGTTTATTATCTTCAGGAAGTGGATCCTGAACAGATCCGAATCGTACTTCTTCTTATATTCGATGAGCCTCGGCAGTATGACTTCTGTATCCGCCCTCTCGGCGATCATGCGCCCGCAGCCGAAAAATCTCTGCTTGTACGTGCCTTCCTCTATCATCCTCGGTACATCGTCAAAATACGTATCCAGCTCGAATTCCCAGGCGCCCATATCGCATGTGCCCGTAACGCCCATTGCCGCGTATTCATCGGACGCATCGCGCATAGCCTTGTCTATCCTTTCCTTGCGGAAGAAGTCCACCTTATCGAGCAGCATCATCTCCGGGCCGGTCTCCAGCAGATGTCCCGTCGGATTGCCCTCCGCATCTCTGTGGAAATAGTGGAATCCCGGTATCGGATCAGGCGTATCTTTAGTGATGCCCGCCAGCTCCAGCGCCTTGCTGTTTACCCACGCCTCATGGGAGCTGCTGCCCATTATCATCATCGGTTTGTCCGGACAGATGGCGTCCAGCATCTCCTTCTTCGGACCCGTCTCATCGAATATCCATTCGGCATACCCAAGGCCGAAGTACGTAGGCTCGTCCGGGTTTTCCTTCACGAATCTCTCTATCTCCGCGAGGCACTCATCGACGCCCCACTCTATCTGCAGATATATGCCGCAGAGGAAATAGGCCGCCATTACCGGATGACAGTGGCCGTCTATGAATCCCGGCAGCATCATCCTGCCGTCCATATCGTTTATCTCCGTCTTGTCGTCGCAGAATTTCTTGGCGCCCTCATCGCTTCCGACGTAAACGATCTTATTATCCTTTATGGCGACCGCCTGCGCCCAGTCGTCCTTGCCGTTCACCGTATAAATCTTACCGTTCAAAAAAACTCTGTCAGCCTTCATGCTTGACCTCCTTCTGCTTTACGTTCACAATACTGCGCCGTACGCGTCATGCGGCATGGGCGGCTCCCGGCGGGCGGTCCGTCCGTAACGCTCACGCCGCGCGTCACCACATCACACTGTACGTCACGACGTATAGCTCATTTCCGCCGCTCCGCCGTGCATTTTCCAAATATTATGATATATTATATCACCTGCCGTAGGGACCGGGTCAAGATGTGACTGATACTTTTATTACTATTTTCTCGTTGGCAGGCAACGGCGATAAGCAACAGAAAACGGAACCCGTGCGCATCTGTCCGCCGGACTCCGTTTTCTGTTATCCTTCATCATGTCTGCCGGGCGAGTCGCACACGCGGGCGTTTACAGTTTACATTGCGCCCTGTGCCACTTCGTTCCCACAGTCTTATTTCAGCTGCTCCGCAATCGTCTGCATGGCTGCCGCCTCTTCGTCGCTGTACGTCTTGACATACGGCATCAGCTTGTCCAGCTCGCGCTGGTATACGGCGATAGCCGCTTCATAATCTATATCAGCATCCTCTTCTTCAGCCAGCTTCACCAGGTTATATGTGGCATCTCCGACATAGCATACCGGTATCAGCTTATCCGTCGCCCAGTATGTCTTGGCAGGATCCACTTTATCCGGATCGTACTGCGCCAGAATATCTTCAACCACCTGTCTGTCAAAGAGATAGTATGAATAATCCTTTTCACCGTTGAGCGTCCACGCTATGTCGAGAGCTCCCGACTCTTCATCTTCGGCATAAAGGACTTCATCCTCCAGCGCCGTTATTATGCCCTTGAGTCCGTTGATATTATCGTCAAGGTTAGGATGCCCCGTGTAAACGTCGATATCGTCTGTCTTCGTGCACTCATCCTGCAAAGTCCTGAACGCTGCCAGCGTCTTTCGGTTCAGTTCCGCGCCTTCCGCTCTTATTGCCGCGATCTCATCATCCGAAGCCTCGGCGTTCACCGCTTCCTCATATCTTGCGTTTACATCTGCTATGGCTTCATTATGCGCCTCGGCAGCAGCTCTCATGTCCGCCAGCGAGTCAAGGTACGCATCCGTATCGGTCCCGGCTTCCTTTGCCAGTTCTTCATCGAAATTTTCTTCCAGTTCATCGCATGCCACCGTCATGTCGAGTTCAAGTGCCGGCATCCTGTCGATATATATGGCAAGTGCGCCATACCAGTTTATGTTTGTCCTCATGGTGCTTTCGTCCCATGTATCGCGATCGTCGGCCGCCGTGTGATACCTTTCCTGCATGAAGGTGTCGTCTTCAAATCCGTTCACGAAATAAGGGACTCCGTGCCATCTGTAGGACACGCCATCCTCCATTACGTTGACCGTTCCCGGCTTTTCGGATACGGTCACCTCACCAGCTGTAGCCACAAGGCCCGTCTCGCTCACCAGTTTCGTCACCAGCGTCTCGAATTCCGGGACACAGGCTATGTTGAGCTCATTTCCTTCCACCGCAAAGGCAGGAAGTTCACAGTTGAGCATGGCTAAAGTCTTGCCGTCCCAACCGAGATCGGCTTCATGCATCATGCCCCATGCGCCCGTGGTGTAGTCGAACTGGGAATCTGTGGCGCCCCATTCCTCGGCACCGTGCGCAACTACGACTATGTCGTTGTCCGGAGTGTATCCGGAGTCGATAATCGCTTTTGCAACGGCAAAGTCGAGAGCTATGGCCGCACAGTCATCCTGAAATCCGTACCAGTACTTGTCGTAGTGACCGGCTATAAGTATCTGCTGATCTGATGACTTACCCTTTATCTTTCCCACCACGTTATATGTGGTTCCCGTGCCTTCCTCAAGTACGGCGTCCACCATCAGCGTCGCTTCATCGTTACCGGCTTCGATGGCCTTCTGTATATCCTTTGCCTGATTGGCGCTTATTGCTACCGTCGGCAGCAGATCGGCACAGCATATATCCTGCACATTGGCC
>CASEFF010000019.1 GCA_949287115.1 uncultured Bacillota bacterium
GATCATGAAAAGCAGATAGTGGACGTGGGCGTGCCAATGGGTGTTTTAGTAAGCCTTTGCCCGGCGACAAGCCCGGTATCCACGGCTGTATATTCGGCGCTCATAGCTATAAAGTCGGGAAATGCGATAGTGTTCTCTCCGCATCCGAGAGCGTACAAAACGCTGTGCAGTGTTCTGGATATCATGATAAAGGCGGCTGAAGAACGCGGATTGCCGGAAGGGGCGATGTCGTATCTGCCGACCGTAACAAAGGCAGGGACAAGAGAGCTGATGAACCACAGAGATACTGCCATGATATTGAACACAGGCGTACCGGACATGCTGGAGGATGCGTACTGTTCCGGAAAGCCGGTAATATACGGAGGGACCGGAAACGGTCCGGCGTTCATAGAGCGGACAGCAGACATAGGACAGGCTGTACGCGACATAATAGCCAGTAAGACATTCGATAACGGGATCGTGTCCGCAGCGGAGCAGTCGGTCGTAGTCGACAGCTGCATAGCGGACGAGGTGAAGAAAGAATTTCTGGCATGCGGAGCATATTTCATGACGGAAGAAGAAGCCGAAAAGCTGGGAAGGCTGTTCTACTTCAAGGACGGGAGCGCCAACCCGGAGATGGCGGGAAAGACGGCGATGCAGCTGGCCGGATGGGCGGGGATAAAGGTCCCTGACGGTACAAAGCTGCTGATAGCCGAGCAGAAATATGTGTCGGAGAACAATCCTTATTCCAGGGAAAAGCTCTGTCCGGTACTCTCATATTTCGTTGAGGATGACTGGATGCATGCATGTGAAAAATGTATAGAACTCCTGCTTTCGGAAAGGCAGGGGCATACGCTCGTCATACACTCCAACGACCGCGACGTGATACATCAGTTCGCGATCAAAAAGCCGGTAGGAAGGATGCTTGTCAATACACCGGCCGTATACGGTAGTATGGGAGCCACTACAAATCTGTTCCCGGCAATGACGCTGGGGAGCGGTTCGGCAGGTCAGGGTATCACGTCTGACAACGTATCTCCGATGAACCTTATCTACGTGAGAAAGGTGGGGTACGGAGTAAGGCGGATAGAAGATCTGGGAATGAGCACCGGAGAGGATGCCGGTAACAATACGCAGGCTTCCGACGGCGACGGATTGATGAGACTCCAGAAGCTTCTGGAAGAGGCTCTGGCGAGCATAAAATAAGTAAGTTATAACTGTTGATGAATATATGAAAGAGAGGTAAAGGACTTGGATATTCGTGAATTTTCAAATAAGATCGCGGAAGCGACGAAGAATATGTCTGATGAAGAACGCAACTCTCTGATGAAGATGTTTGAAACCGTTGCGGACGATATTTCGTCGGTGACACCTTCACAAGGACAGAACTGCGCGGCATCGGGCGCCGCGACCACAGGATGCGGTGATCGTCCGAAATATTATTCTTCCATTGCTGCGGCAACTACGGAAGTCGATGAAGACGGAGTGCCTCTGGGACCGACGGAAAGACTGGTGAAGCTCAAGGAGAACTTCCTCAAACAGGTACCGTCCATAACGACATACAGGGCGCGTGCGGTAACGAAGATAACGAAGGAAAACCCGGGAATGCCAAAGATAGAGCTCAGGGCAAAGTGTTTCAGACATTGCTGTGAGACTGCCCCTCTTGTTATACAGGACCACGAGCTTATAGTCGGGGCGCCTAACGGAGCTCCGAGAGCGGGAGCCTTTTCTCCTGATATAGCATGGAGATGGATGGTGGATGAGATAGATACCATCGGCGACCGTCCGCAGGATCCTTTCTACATTTCCGAAGAAGACAAGAGGATAATGCGCGAAGAGCTGTTCCCGTTCTGGGAGGGCAAATCGGTAGATGAGTATTGCGAGAGCCAGTATCGTGAAGCGGGAGTATGGGAGCTTTCCGGTGAATCCTTCGTTTCGGACTGCTCGTATCACGCGATAAACGGCGGCGGAGACTCGAATCCGGGTTACGATGTAATCCTGATGAAGAAGGGCATGCTGGACATACAGCAGGAAGCAAAGGATCATCTGGCGAAGCTGGATTACGAGAATCCTGAGGACCTGGACAAGATCTACTTCTACAAGTCGGTAATAGATACGACCGAAGGTGTAATGATCTATGCAAAGCGTATGTCACAGTACGCGGCGGAGCTGGCTGCAAAGGAAAGCGATCCGAAGAGAAAGGAAGAGCTGCTTAAGATATCCGAGGTAAACGCAAAAGTACCGGCTCACAAGCCTGAAACGTTCTGGGAAGCAATACAGGCGGTATGGACCGTAGAGTCGCTGCTCCCTGTGGAAGAGAACCAGACGGGAATGTCGATAGGCCGTGTCGACCAGTATATGTATCCTTACTACAAGGCGGACATAGATTCGGGACGCATGGACAACTTCCTGGCATTTGAACTGGCGGGCTGCATGCTCGTAAAGATGTCGGAGATGATGTGGATCACAAGCGAAGGCGGATCGAAGTTCTTCGCGGGATATCAGCCGTTCGTAAACATGTGCGTGGGCGGACTGACGAGAGACGGAAGAGATGCCACCAATGAACTGACATATCTGCTGATGGATGCGGTAAGACACGTGAAGATATACCAGCCGTCGCTGGCATGCAGGATAAACAACAAGTCGCCGCAGAAGTACATGAAGAAGATCGTTGATGTAGTACGTTCAGGAATGGGATTCCCGGCGTGTCACTTCGATGATACCCATATAAAGATGATGCTGGCGAAGGGTGTTTCCATAGAGGATGCAAGGGATTACTGCCTGATGGGATGCGTTGAGCCGCAGAAGGCCGGAAGACTGTATCAGTGGACGTCCACATCATATACGCAGTGGCCTATATGTATAGAACTGGTCCTCAACCACGGAGTACCGCTCTGGTACGGCAAGCAGGTAACGCCTGATCTGGGCGATCTGGATCAGTACAAGACGTTCGAACAGTTTGACGCCGCGGTAAAGGAACAGATCAAATACATCACGAAGTGGACTGCGGTAGCCACGGTGATATCGCAGCGTGTCCACAGGGATCTGGCGCCAAAACCGCTCATGTCCATCATGTATGAGGGCTGTATGGAACACGGAAAAGACGTGTCGTCGGGCGGAGCCATGTACAACTTCGGTCCGGGCGTCGTATGGTCGGGTCTTGCAACGTATGCGGACGCCATGGCGGCAATAAAGAAGCTGGTGTTCGACGATAAGAAGTACACGCTGAAGCAGCTCAACGAAGGGCTCAAGGCTGACTTCGTGGGATACGAGCAGATGCAGGCGGATTGTCTGGCAGCTCCTAAGTACGGCAACGATGATGATTACGCTGATCTGATCGCTGCCGACCTCATCAACTTTACCGAGATGGAGCACAGAAAGTACAAGACGCTCTACTCCGTACTGAGCCACGGTACGCTGTCCATTTCCAACAATACACCGTTCGGACAGATGACGGGTGCTTCGGCAGGCGGAAGAAAGGCATGGACGCCGCTTTCCGACGGCATCAGCCCTACCCAGGGAGCCGACGTGAACGGCCCTACGGCTATAATCAAGTCGGTGGCAAAGCTGTCCAACGACAACATGAACATAGGTATGGTACACAACTTCAAGCTGATGGCCGGACTTCTCGATACGCCGGAAGGCGAGAACGGCATAATCACGCTGCTGCGTACGGCCTGTGCTTTCGGAAACGGAGAGATGCAGTTCAACTACATGGACAACAACACGCTCATAGATGCTCAGAAGCATCCTGAGCAGTACAAGGATCTCGTTGTCCGCGTAGCGGGATACAGCGCATTCTTCACGGAGCTGTGCAAAGATGTACAGGATGAGATCATAAGCAGAACGATGCTGACGAAATTTTAGCGGCAAATGACCGGTTTTCGGACGGGAGACAGGATAAGATGAGCGATAGAAATTTGATAGAAAGAAAAGCGTTCATATTCAATAAGCAGAAGTACAATATGTATGACGGTCCCGGAGTCAGGACACTGATCTTTTTCAAGGGGTGTCCGCTCCGGTGCAGATGGTGTTCCAATCCGGAGGGTCTGGAGAGGAAGTACCAGATAATGTTCAAGCCGTCGACGTGCGTCAACTGTGGATCATGTGTTCCCGTTTGCCCTCAGAAGATACACAGTATATCCACGGAAGGCATCCATCTGATCGACCGCAATACCGACTGTATCGGATGCGGTGCCTGCGTGGAGGCGTGCATACCTGATGCGTTAAAGGTTGCAGGACAACAGGAGTCGATCTCATCGCTGATGGAATATATAGAGCAGGACAGGGCTTTTTATGAACAGTCCGGCGGAGGCGTCACACTGGGAGGCGGTGAAGTGACTGCTCAGCCTGAAGCCGCGATCAGTCTTCTGATGGCGTGCAAGCAGGAAGGCTTCCATACGGCGATCGAAACCTGCGGATACGCAAAGAAGGATGTCCTGATGCGGTTCGCCGAATACGTGGATCTTTTCCTCTTCGACTTGAAGCATATAGATCCGGATCGCCACTTTGAGCTTACGGGAGTCAGGAATGAGCTCATTCTGGAAAATCTGGAAGAGCTGCTGATGAAGAGAAAGCACGTGAAGGTCAGGATGCCGATGCTGAAGGGGATAAACGACAGTGAGGATGAGATAAGAGGCGTCATAGAGTTCCTGAGACCTTTTAAGGACTTTAAGAACTTTGAGGGCATAGACCTGCTGCCTTACCACAAGCTGGGGGTAAACAAGTATGTTCAGCTGGGAATGGATTATCTCATTGAAGGTGATCCGAGCCTGACGGACGAAGACCTTGACAGGATAGAAGGCTGGATAAGGAAATACGATTTTCCGGTTTCCGTGATCAAACATTAAATGTCGGCAGGGAGGTGATGGATTTATATGGGCGTAATGAATGAAAAGACCATGGACAGGATAATACAGGAATCCGTGCCGGGCAAACAGGTGACAATAGCCCACGTGATCGCGTCTCCGATGTTCGATATATATGAACGTCTCGGCATCGACGATAAGGGAGCTATAGGAATACTGACGCTGTCACCGTATGAAACGGCGATAATAGCTGCCGACATAGCAACGAAGACAGCGGATGTTGAAATCGGATTCCTCGACAGATTTACCGGTTCCGTGGTGATATCGGGAGATGTGCAGAGTGTGGAGACGGCGCTCAAAGCCGTGACCGATACGCTGTGCAACCTGCTTGATTTTACTACGGTGCCCATTACGAGAACATGAAGAGAAAGAGGATCATGGTCATAGGGCCGAGAGGATGCGGTAAGACCACGCTGGTCAACCGGATCAACGGTTATACCGGACCACTTAAAAAGACGCAGGATACTATTTACGGCAGGGATACGATAGATGTTCCCAGCGCCTATATAGAAAACACATGGATGTACAAGCACATGATAGCACTGTCGCAGGATGCGTGGTGCATGCTGCTGATGCTGGATCAGTCGAGGACGGACGAAGTGTATTCACACGGGTTTGCCAGAGCGTTCCAGTGTCCGGTGGTGGGGGTCATCAGCAAGAGCGATCTGGCGCCGGAAAACAGGGCCGTATGTGAAAGGCAGATGGAGACGATAGGCGTCGAGAGACCGTATTTCAGTATATGCGTACCGGAGGGAAAAGGGATAGACGAGCTTAAACGTTACTTGTTGGAATTGAGAGAAAGGGAAGGGCTCAGATGAAGTTTATAACGGAAGAAGACCTGAGAGACCTGTATAAGGAACAGCCCTTTATGAATTACGAGCTGCGGGATGGGGAACGGCTGACACCGGGAGCGAGACAGTTCCTTGTCGACAGAGGAATAGACATGTACGACATAGGAGCTCCGAAGGCTACGGCGAAGGTCGGGACATCAGGGGCGGCAGCGGGACAGGATGACCGTGTCGTGAAGAAACTGCGCAGAAAAAAGAATTCGATGCGCATGTTGTTTCTCCTGACGGCAGAGGAACTGCTCAGGACGGATGTGTGCGCATCACGCGACCTGACGGATCTCTGCAGATACTTTACGGAGCCGGTGGACGCATCCGAAAGCGGATGCGGCGCAGGAGCGCCGGAGTGCGTGCCGTGTTCCGGGATGAACGGGGAAAACTTTACGGAGGATCTCGGAGAATGTTTTGAGATCACGGAATTCCATATGCAGACGGAAAACGGACGGGAAATGCTGCTCATTGCCAGACTCAGGAGCGAGCTTGAGGTTTTTGCCGTTGAAGCCGGTGAACTGCTGGGAGACAAGGCGCTTAGAAATGCATTTGACGAAAAGATGAATCGTATCATCAATACACTCTCACAGATGATATGTAAGGCGATGGGAGGTAAGGAATGTCAGAGAAAAGGGTGAATTTCGAATACTGCGACAGGATGGTCGCCGATTTCGAAAAGGTCATAGAAAAACCCATTCGCGAAAAATCATCGGTATACTATACGGGAGTCGATCTTGGAACGGCCTGTGTGGTAATAGCGGTACTGGATGAAAACAAGAGGCCGGTGGCGGGTGCATACCGCTACGCAGACGTCGTGAGAGACGGGATGGTAGTGGATTACATAGGAGCCGTACAGATCGTCAGAGAGCTGAAGGAACAGATAGAAAAAGATCTGGACACGGAGCTGATATATGCCGCAGGTGCGATACCTCCGGGGACGGATCTGCTCGATTCCGGAGCCGTCAAGAACGTGATACAGGGAGCGGGGTTTGAATGTACGAACCTTCTGGACGAATCCACGGCGGCCAATCAGGTGCTGCGCATGAAAAACGGAGCCGTCGTTGATATAGGCGGCGGTACGACCGGCATTTCCGTACTGAAGGACGGGAAGGTAGTGTATATCGCGGACGAGCCTACGGGAGGCACCCATTTTTCGCTGGTCATCGCGGGAGCGTATGGGAAGACCTTCGATGAGGCCGAACTGTTCAAAAGGGACGAAAGAAACCACAGTGAGCTCAAGCCGGTGATACAGCCGGTGATCGATAAGGTATCATCCATAATAAGCAGTCATGTGGCAGACCACGATGTGGAAGAGATATCTCTCGTCGGAGGCACATGCTGCTTTACGGGCATAGAGGAAATGATCGGTAAAAAGACCGGGATATTCACTCACAAACCGAAGAATCCGATGTTCGTGACGCCGCTGGGTATCGCGCTGAGCTGCAGGCAGGAAGAAATGTAGACGGAAAGGAGGTACCGACATGGAGATCAGGATAATAAAATCACCTTCACAGGGAACTATAGACATTCTGATGCGGCGTAAGGGCTCTCCGAATTCGGAAAAGCCTCCGCTCGTCGATGCCATAGGGCTGGTACAGGGCAGGATGATCGAAATGGTGGTCGCTGCCGATATAGCTGAAAAGGCTGTAGGGGTAACGGTAGAGGATATTAGAGGGAGCTGCCCTCAGAATATGATCCTGCTGGCTATTTTCGGAGACACGGCTTCGGTCGAGTCGGCGCTTGCACAGATAAGGCAGGAAGCGGAAGGAGGCAGATACCTGTGATAACAGCAAAACTCATAGATCATATATGGTCCACAAGAAAGGCGGAATCCCTGAACGGTCTCAAACTGATGCAGGCCGAGATAATAGGCGGAGGGATAGATTCGGGCAAGAAGATCATCGTGGCGGACATAATAAGCGCCGGTATAGGCGACAGGGTGATCGTCACGACGGGTTCTTCGGCAAGAAGGATGCTGGGAGATGATGCCATACCCGTAGATGCCGTGGTCGTGGGGATCATAGATGAAAACTGTAAGTTTGAATAAAGAAAGGTGTGGGTAATGAATCTTTTAGATCAGATAAAAGATGCCGGTATTATCGGTATGGGTGGCGCAGGCTTTCCCACTCACGCAAAACTCACGTCGGAAGCCGAGTATATACTGTTGAACGGAGCCGAGTGCGAGCCGCTGCTCAGAGTGGATCAGCAGCTGATGGCCATGTATCCCGATGAAATAATAAACGGACTCGTGGCAGCGGGAAAGACGGTGAAGGCGAGGAAAGCCATCATCGGCATAAAGAAGAAGCACGGCGAAGTGATAGAGATCCTGCGCGAAAGGATCGGTGCTCTGGGGCTCGAAGGACAGGCGGAAGTGAAACCGCTGCCGGACATATATCCGGCAGGCGACGAGCAGGTCCTCGTGTACGAGCTTACCGGAAGGGTAGTGCCGGAAACGGGGATCCCGATAATGGTAGGGTGCGTCGTGATAAACTCGGAAACCGCACTGAACATATACAGAGCTTCGCAGGGGATGCCTGTCACCGAAAAATACATAACCGTGGCGGGCGACGTTCCCAACAGGCTGACGGTCA
>CASEFF010000020.1 GCA_949287115.1 uncultured Bacillota bacterium
AGGAGACGTATCTGAGGGCTTTCATGTACTGTCCTGTAAGATTGCCGCCTCCGAAGGCCTTCATGGCAAAGAGACCTTTTCCCGCGGCAGCGCACTTTTCTATGGCTGCCTTCATTTCGTCTGCCGTACCGTGGTCCGCACCTTTCCTGATGCCCAGACCGGCGAAGTTTATGAGAGGGAATACTATGTCGCATTCCGGTATGTCAGCCATTTTTTCCACGACGTCAACGTGATGGGTGGACACGCCTATGGCACCTATGATACCTTTCGCCTTGTAATCGATGAGGCACTGCCATGCGCCTGCGCGCGATTCCCAGTCGGGATCCTGCCTTACTTCATGCAGCAGGAATATGTCTATGTATTCCAGATCCATTTCGCGGAGGGCTTCCTTTACGGCAAAGTCCATCTCTTCATACGATGCATCGAGGCATTTCGTACATATAACAGGCCTGCCTTCCGCGTCTTTTGACATGTCGATATCCTTCAGCGCCTCGCGAAGGTAAGGATAGGTCCTGTAATACTGTGCCGTATCGAAAAAGTTTATACCTTTCGAGATGGCGTAACGTATGAGTTCGGCTCCTTCTTCTACGGGAAGGTCCAGCTGGGTGTTTCCGACGGTCAGCACGCCGAAGGATACGGGCGATACATATATGTCCGTGTTGCCTAATCTGTTGTTTTTCATCAGTCGCTCCTCCTGTGATGTGAGTTCTTCCTATCGATATCAATGATAACACAATATCGCGCCGCCGGCATTGGAGTTTGCCTGTTTTTTGAAATTTTCTTTCGATTCGTTTACAAACAAGGGGCGAGGTGGTATACTTAAATGGAATTTTCGGGCGGATGTAGTTTAGTGGCAAAACCTCAGCTTCCCAAGCTGAAGTTGTGGGTTCGATTCCCATCATCCGCTCCATTTTTTTTGCAAAAAATATGGCTGTATGGGCGCTGGAGGGTTTTATGAACGGGCTGTTTATACTTATTTAAAGAAAATCGGAAGATTTAAGTATAAATGCATATTTTATGTAAACCGTTTCCCGGCGTAAGAACAGCGCAGGAATATAGAATCATATGCATTTGGGTACATATATCGATAAAAAGTGGTGACATCGGCTCTTATTCACTGTCTGATTTCAGATCTTTTATACTCTGATTTCACTAAAACAGATAAAAACGTATAAATCATCTGTATGCCGCCTAATTATTTTATCGACTTTAGCGGCTATATCTTATTGCGTTTCTTCGTACTATGTATTAACACAGTTTTGATCGTATTTTTACACAAGTTTTATGTGGGGGATTGACAATATGCCGATAATGGTATAAAGTGAAAACGATCTTTGATTTTAACGCGATAAAGCGACAGCGCGACAGCGCGGATGCGCAGGAGCGTAGAGACAAATATGGAGGGTTACGATGAAGAAGAAACTTGTATGTATTTTTATGATAGCCGTAATGGCTCTGGGCGTGTTTGCCCTCACCGGATGCGGCTCCGATGAATCGGCGGAGGGCGAAACTCTTGTAGTAGGTCTTGACGATACATTCGCACCGATGGGATTCAGAGATGAAGACGGCAATCTGGTGGGATTCGATATCGATCTGGGTAATGCGGTTGGCGAACAGCTGGGAATGGCCGTGGAGTTCAAGCCTATAGACTGGAACGCCAAGGAGATAGAGCTGGAAGCCGGCACTATAGACTGTGTATGGAACGGCATGTCCATAACTCCCGAGAGAGAAGAGAACATGGCGCTTTCCAACAAGTACCTCAACAACAAGATCGTGCTCATGACGCTGGCGGATTCGGATCTGGATGTGACGGAAGCTTCACAGCTGGCCGATCTCAACATAGGAACCCAGGTAGACTCGTCGGCACTGCAGATGCTGCAGTCCAACGAAGCATACGATTCGTTCAAGGACAACATCAGCGAGTATGACACTTATGATACGGCAATCATGGATCTGAAGGCCGGAAGAGTCGATGTCATAGCCGTAGACCAGGTGTTGGGTGAATACACCAACAACAATCTGGGCGGAGAAATGAAGGAATGCACTTATTCCCTGGGCGATGACTACTACGTTATAGGATTTGCAAAGGACAACACCGAGCTGAGAGACAAGGTCAACGATGCTATCCAGGCGCTGATAGAGGACGGTACTGCCGCGAAGATCAGCGAAGACTGGTTCGGCAAGGACATCGTAGTGTTCGAGCCGCTCGACTGACGGTAAGTGATCAGACAGGTCGTACGCAAATCGATGTATGCCGCACCGGTGCGGCGCGATATATGATAAAATGCAGGATACCGGCGGGAGCCTCGGAGGCTTTCGCCGGATTTTCCGCGTATGGGATTCATGGATTTATTTTAAGGATGATACAATGGATAAGTTAATGGAATTTCTGCCCTTCATGCTGGAGGGCGCGGTGGTCACGGTAGAGCTCTTCGTGCTGACGCTGGTGATATCACTGCCGCTGGGTCTTCCCATCGCGCTGGGGAGCAACAGCAGGATAAAGCCGCTTAGCATACTTTGCAAGATATACGTGTGGATATTCAGGGGGACGCCGCTGCTGCTGCAGCTGTTCTTCTTCTATTTCTTTTTCCCGCTGGTACTGAACATACAGATGAACGCCTTCGTCACCGCGGTGCTGACGTACGTGCTGAACTACGCGGCATACTTTGCGGAGATATACAGGGGCGGCATCAACAGCATAGACAGGGGACAGTATGAGGCTGCTCACGCGCTGGGTCTTTCAAAGAGGCAGACGACTACCGACATAATACTGCCTCAGACGATGAAGGCCATACTACCTCCTGTGGTGAACGAAGCCATCACGCTGGTGAAGGATACGGCACTGGCATCATCGATACCGGTAATAGAGCTGATGAAGGCCACCAACAGCGCCGTCAACAGGACGACGGACATGACGCCGTTCTTTTTCGCGGCCATAATTTACCTCATCATGACCTTCGTGCTGACCGTAGTTGCAGGCAAGCTGGAAAGGCATTTTTCAAGATATGATGCAAAGGGGGAATGGTGATGAGCGGAGAAGTCATACTGACGATGAAAAACATCGTAAAGGATTTTTCGGGACTGAAGGCTGTCAACGATGTCGATTTTTCAATAAGAAGAGGTGAGATCGTAGCCATAATAGGCCCTTCGGGATCGGGCAAGAGCACGCTGCTGAGATGTATCAACGGGCTCAATACCATAACATCGGGCGAGATCGATCTTAAGGGCGAGACGGGAATGGTGTTCCAGCACTTCAATCTCTTTCCCCACATGACGTGCATCGAGAACATCACCTATGCTCCCATAAAAGTAAAGAAGGAAGACAGGGACAAGGCGTATGAGGAGGCGCGAAACCTGCTGAAGATGGTCGGTCTTGAGGACAAGGCCGATGTCTATCCGGCGCATCTGTCGGGCGGACAGAAGCAGCGTATCGCCATAGCCAGAGCTCTGGCCATGAAACCGGATATCATGCTCTTCGACGAGCCGACATCGGCGCTGGATCCGGAGATAACGGGCGAAGTTCTCAACGTCATGAAGCTTTTGGCGAAGGAGCATACGACGATGATCGTAGTGACCCATGAGATGGGATTTGCCAAGGAAGTGGCCGACAGGGTCATATTCATGGACGGCGGAGTTATAGTGGAGGAAGGTACTCCTCATCAGATATTCGACGAGCCAAAGAGCAGCAGGCTCATTTCATTCCTGGGATCCATGCTCAGGGCGTAAAAGCAGGCTGCCGATACGGGCCTGCGGGGGATAGGTAAACAAAAAAACGTAAAAAAATGAGGAAAGCGTATCATTTTTGGTTGACAAAGACGGCGAAAATCTATACAATGATATAGCGTTGTTAAATAGAGGCAACGCTGTATATGCGGCCTTGGCGGAATAGGCAGACGCGCACGTTTGAGGGGCGTGTGGGAGACCGTACCGGTTCAAGTCCGGTAGGCCGCACC
>CASEFF010000021.1 GCA_949287115.1 uncultured Bacillota bacterium
AATAGCGGCCACCATACTGGCTCTCATAGAAAAACAGAAGGTCATAGCAGAAGGCGCCGGCGCCGTGGCAGTCACCGCGGTACTGTTTGATAAGCTGCCGGTAGAAGGGAAAAAGGTCGCCTGCATAGTATCGGGAGGCAATATCGACGTCAACATACTGAGCCGCGTCATAACGAGAGGACTTGTGACGAGCGGCAGGAACGCCAATCTGACGATAGCGCTCACCGACAAGCCGGGACAGCTGCAGGAAGTCGCCGAGATAATAGCCGACTGCGGCGGCAACGTAGTGGCCGTACATCACGACAGGGGAGACGCCAACATGGCCATCACAAGCTGTTTCCTGAAGATCGCCCTTGAGACACGCGATCACGAGCAGATAGATGAGATAAAGGACAGACTCTCAAAGGCGGGCTTCACCCTCGTGACAGAGAGAGTATAGGAAAAAAATCCTGTCATGTTATCGTGACAACAGCACAGGACATCTTTTCGTGCTACAATTTAGAAACATTTGAAGCAAATCGATCAAAAGCGAAAGGATGTTGATCTGTATGAAAAAAGTTTTAACGTTATTGTTGTCGCTGGTAATGATGATGCTGGTGATCACCGGATGCGGCAGCGGAGACGCGGAAGAAGAGGCCGCCGCGCCGCAGCTTGACGGAAAGTCTCTCACTGTATATTGCGGAGCGGGAATGACGGATCCGTTCCAGGAAATAGCCGATACTTTCAAAGAGGAAACCGGCTGTGAAATGAACGTCATATTTGCCAATGCAGCGCAGATACAGACTCAGATAAACACTTCTCAGGAAGGCGATCTCTTTATCGCCGGTTCTGCCGATGAGCTGAAACCTGTCAGCGACTCGGTCAGCGACAGTGTCGATCTCGTTAAACACATTCCGGTCATAGCTGTTCAGAAGGGCAACCCGAAGGGCATTGGATCGATAACGGATCTGGCTTCCGATGACGTTGTCACGATAATAGGAGATCCCGAATCGACTCCTATAGGAAAAATAGCACAGAAAATGTTTGCCGATGCGGGGATACAGGATTCCGTGAACCTTGCGGCGACAACGACCACCGCACCGCAGCTCACCACTGCACTTGACGCCGGAGAAGCCGATGCCGCGATCGTATGGAAGGAAAACGTAAAGGGTGATAACGTTGAGATCGCAGATGTGGCGGAAATGGAAAAGTATATAAAGACCATACCTGCCGCATCGCTGACAACGACGGCGGATCAGGATACTCTTCAGGCATTTCTCGATTTCCTGATGACGGAAAAAGCACAGGATATCTGGACGTCATACGGATATGAACTGGTAGAATGATGAAGGGTAGATTCAAACTGTTCGAATGTTTTTCCATGTTCATACTGGCTGTCGTGGCGATATTCATATCGATATGCCTCGGCGCCGTTATAATAGGGGGATTTTCTTCTTTAAGAGAATCCCTTTTTTCAGATGAGATACAGTTTGCGATAAAACTCAGCCTGACTACTGCCACGATATCGACTCTAATATGTCTTTTTCTTGCGATACCCTGTGCATATACATTATCCAGAAAGGATTTCCCGGCAAAGCGATGGGTGACGGCAGTGCTTACCGTACCTCTTTCACTGCCGTATCTCGTTTTGGGACTGTGCCTGCTGATAGTGTTTTCCTCGCAGATGGGACAGATGTTAAGGGATGCGGGCTTTCGGGTCGTATTCGATACAACGGGCATAGTCATCGCTCATATACTCGTAAACCTCCCGTTCGTCATAAAGCTCATCACGGAAGCGTTTTCCGAAGTCGACCCACGCCTTGAATTCATAGCAGGCACCCTCGGCGCCGATGAATGGAAACGTTTTCTGACAATCACGCTGGGAATGACAAAACGTGCGATATTATCGGCGGGTATACTGGCGTGGTCGCGGGCTCTTGGAGAATTCGGAGCCACGCTGATGCTCGTGGGCGTGACGAGAATGGTAACTGAAACACTGCCGGCTGCCATATATCTTAACATATCGACGGGCGATAACGACATGGCCATGGCTGCGGCCACGATACTTATAGTAATATCGCTGCTGACGCTCATCATAACCGAAAGTATGGACAAAAAGCGTTCGCGTACGGTCAGGAGCTGATCATGGACAGGATAATTGAAATAAGAAGATATTCTTTGGCGCGTGAAAATTTCGCGCTGCGCGATATAGACCTGGATATATACGATAACGAGTGTTTTGCCATTCTCGGAAGGACGGGATCCGGAAAGACGATGCTGCTGGAATCCATCGCCGGCTATTACAGCGACGGAAGCGGGAGCATAACGATAAGCGGAAAGGATGTCCGTACTCTTCCTGCGGAAAAAAGGCGCATAGGATTTGTCTATCAGGATCACGGACTCTTTCCTCATATGACGGTGTTCAAAAATATAGCCTACGGTCTTTCAATGAGAAAAAAAGGAAAGAATGAAATAAGGGAACGTGTCCATGATATGGCTGCAGCTTTCAGCATATCGAACATTCTCGACCAGTACCCGGGAACGCTGAGCGGTGGAGAAAAACAGCGCACGGCCATGGCGCGGGCCTTGATAACAAAGCCTGATGTGTTGCTTCTCGATGAGCCCTTCAGCGCTCTTGATCCCGCGACGAAGGATTCCATATACGGGCAGTTTCGCAGGATAAGGGAGCAGTATCGCTGTCCGATACTGTTCGTGACACACGACTTTAACGAAGCACAGCTTCTGGCCGACAGGATAGGGATCATGAGCGATGGAAGGCTTTGCGGCATCAGGACGCCGAAAATGCTCTTTCAGCCATTCGAAGATGATGAACTAAACAGATTTTTAAGGATAGATCGTGCGGCCGAATGATCGCCGCATCTTGAAGATAAGGAGGAAAACGTGGAACGAAAAGAACTGTTCGCTCTGTTGAAACGACGATTCGGGGAGATACTGGATGAACACGATATCAGAGCGGAAAATGTGACCATCAGAGCAAAGACATTGTCGTCGCAGGAGGCGATCGGCGATACGATTAAGAAGGACTATCCGATCCTGAACGGTAAGGAAGTCATGCTCGAAGCCACTTATAAAGGATGTCGCGGTCAGGCCTTCACTGACGCTCCTTCCGATTTCAGCGGCACTCTCGGGGCTGTACTGAAGCTGGATCTTGACGGCGATGCTCATAACACGGGGCTTTTTATAGCAACGCTGAATGCCGTGACGAGATATCTGGGGATCGCAGACAGGACTGTACATTGCAAAGACGACGGGCCGGAGAAATGCGCGGAAAAAGCGGTGGAATATATAAATGATACATACGGCGATGTAAAGATAGCTCTTGTAGGATATCAGCCGTCGCTTCTTGAAAAACTGTCACGGAAATTCAGCCTTAGGGTCCTGGATCTTAATCCCGAGAACATAGGGGAGATCCGATACGGTGTAAAAGTTGAAGATGGCAGCAGGGACATGGACAGCGTAACGGATTGGGCGGACCTGATATTATGCACGGGCAGCACCGTATGCAACGGCACGATATGCGCATATCTTGATCTCGACAAAGAGGTGCTTTTCTTCGGCACGACGCTGGCAGGGGCTTCGACGATACTGGGGTGCAAAAGGATGTGCTTCTGCGCGGAATGATAAAATAAACATAATAAGCGAAAATGCGAACAAATGTTTATTTTATGCTTGACTGCGAACATACATTCTGATATACTGTTCACATAGTAAAGAACACACGTTTGACAGGGTGGAAGGGGATGTGAACAGCATGACATCGACAAGAACATACGGCACGAACAACGTCAGAACGAGAAAGAGATACAGGATAAAGTCAAAATGCAGATTCATAGCATCTCTGGTAGTCATGACAGGCATGATCATAGGCGTTTTCGGAGCCGTTTCGGGTCTGGACATATCGCGGGCCATAACTGAACCTCAGTATACGGAAGTCGAGGTATGTTACGGAGATACGTTATGGGATATCGCCAACACATATAAGTCGGATGATACGGACACGAGGAGAGCCGTTTATGAGATCTGCTCATATAACGATATAGAAGCGTCCGATCTCGTTCCGGGCATGACAATATACGTTCCGGAGGAATTGTAGGGGATTTTCTGCGACGATCTTTGCGATGATCCGTCTGCATAGGCGCAGATACGACTCATATGCCGCAAAGCGTGAAAATGCGTGAAAACCACGCAAAACGCGAGGTAATATGTGTCGACCGCCGAATAAAAAATCGCTTAAATCGAAAATCTCGCAGTCAAAAATAACGGGCAAAAATATAAAAAGTATAAAACAGCACCATGATCGTAACCACGGCAAAAGTACGATATGGTGTTGCGATTTATTACGATTTATATAGTTAGATGCGATCGTCGGTCGATGAGAAGCGACCGTGAAAAGCGCCAATGCACATAAACACATATGTAGATACATTGATTATAAAATTAAAGGAACGATAAAATATATGAACACGACTCTGCAGATAAAAAACGCTTTGTTTTGCCGAAAATAGCCACACAGAACGTCAAAGCATATCATACGCGCCGTTCCAGTCGTAACTATTCCCTTAATTATGATTATAGGAATAGTTGGAACAAGGAGAACCGATAACGATATTTCATAAAGTTACCACTACTCTCTTGTTATATACGGTTTCTACCCTTCTTGTTAAAACGGAAT
>CASEFF010000022.1 GCA_949287115.1 uncultured Bacillota bacterium
CGTTCCTGCCCACATGCACCGGCGATACGAGATTGACGTTGCATCCTATGAACGCATCGTCTTCCACCACCGAACGATACTTTTTGCTGCCGTCGTAGTTCACGAAAACGACGCCGCACCCCAGGTTGACCCGTTCACCCACATCGGAATCCCCGATATATGTGAGATGAGCGGCCTTGCTGCCGTCGCCCATTTTAGAGTTCTTTACCTCCACGAAATCGCCGACCTTGCATCCGTCTCCTATATCGCTGCCCGGCCTCAGATAGGCGAACGGTCCCACCGATGTCCCGCTGCCCACTCTGCTCTCAAGTATGACCGAGCTCTGTACCGTCGTCTCGTCCCCTATGGACGAATCCTTTATTCTGGTGTTCTGGCCTATGACGCAGTTCTCACCTATCTCCACATCACCTTCTATCACAACGCACGGATATATCACCGTGCCGGCGCCTATCCTGACGCCCTCGTCTATGTATACGGTCCCGGCGTCTATGAACACCACGCCCTGATCCGTATACGACAGATTCCTTTCGATGCGCGCCCTCTGCTGCGCTTCATATTCTCCGATATCCATTGTTCTCTCCCCGACGACTAAAACTTCCTGTCCTTTTCCAGTATCATCTCACCGACCTTATATATATCTCCGGCTCCCATGGTCAGCACCAGATCCCCCTCTTCCGCATTGTTGTACACGAAATTTGCTATCTCCTCGAAATCACGGAAGAAATACACATCCTTCGTCGGATCTTCTTCCTTTATCCTGTTCATGAGCGTCTTGGAGCTTATCTTGTAGATGTTCTTCTCCCTCGCCGCATAGATTTCCGCCAGCACCACCTTGTCCGCATCCGCAAAAGACGTGGCAAAATCATCAAGCAGCGCCATCGTCCTCGTATACGTATGGGGCTGGAAAAGGCACCACAGCTTGTTGTGCTTCATGTTCCTTACAGCCGACAGCGTAGCTTTTATCTCCGTAGGATGATGCGCGTAGTCGTCTATGATCTTTATGTTGCTTGAAGTCCTGCCAAGCACGTCAAAACGTCTCTGTATGCCGTCAAAATTCTCAAGAGTCTTCACTATATCGTCCGCATCCACGCCCAGTATATGGCTGCATGCGAAAGCCGCCAGCGCGTTTAGTATATTATGCTCTCCCGGTACGGAAAGCTTCACGCGACACAGCTCTTTGCCTCCATGGTTCACCGTAAACTGCGGCATCCCCTCGTTGTCAAAGTCTATGTCCGTCGCGTAATAATCGCAGCTGCTGTTCAGTCCGAATGTTATCGCGTTCGGTATGTCCTCTATGACGCTCTTTACGAACGGATTCGCATCGTAGGCTATCACCGCTCCGTCTGACGGCACCAGTTTGGCGAACCTGTCAAAGGAACTGGCTATGTGCTCCACGTCCTTGAAATAGTCAAGATGATCCGAGTCTATATTGAGTATTATCTCTATCTTCGGCTTCAGATTGAGAAAGCTGTCCATGTATTCGCATGCCTCGGTGACGAAATATCCGCTGTCGCCCACATACACGTTGCCGTCTATCTCCGCAAGGTTGCCGCCGACCAGTATCGTAGGCTCTTTTCCGGCATCCTTCAGTATCAGCGAGACCATGGACGTCGTCGTAGTCTTGCCGTGTGTCCCCGATATGGCTATGCTGTTATCGTACTCATCCATGAGTATACCGAGAGCCTGAGCCCTCGTTATGGCCGGTATGCCCAGCTCTGCCGCGCGCTGCAGCTCCGGATTTTCACTGCTGACTGCGGAAGAATATATCACAAGATCCGCCTTTTCCACGTTCCTGCCCCTGTGGCCGAGATATATGTCGGCTCCCGCATCCATGAGCTTTTCCGTCATTTCGCTTTCCCTCATATCCGAGCCGGACACTTCGTATCCTCTTGCCAGCAGGATCTCCGCTATGGCGGACAGCCCTATGCCGCCTATGCCGATGCAGTGTACTCTTTTATAATCAGGCAAATTTATCATCTACACGCCTCCCAAATCATAGTTATAGTGATTATATCATATCTGCCGGGAAAAATGCTGTCTATTTGTTAAAAAACAACGCCGCCGGCCTTCGCAAACATTTCAGACATCACGAATATTTCAAATTCTTAAAAATTATGCTTGTTCATATTAATATTCTATCATATAATATTATTAATATTATCGCTATGGTGATGATATTACATTATTACGGCACGAAAGGCGGTACCACAAATGAATATCACTGACGTAAGAATTCGAAAGATCAATGACGAAAGCAAAATGAAGGCAGTCGTCTCCATAACCTTTGATGACGAATTCGTCGTACACGACATCAAGATCATCGAGGGACAGAACGGTCTGTTCATCGCTATGCCGAGCAGGAAGATGGGTGAAGGGGATTTCAGAGACATAGCTCATCCGCTCGTATCGGAGACCAGAAACAAGATAAGAGACGCTATATTCAAGGAATACGAAAAGGTCCTTGCACAGAAAGCTGCCGAATCCGAATCCTTCACCGCCGAGGAATAGATAATGGCAATCAACGAACCCCGTGAAGACATCACGGGGTTCTCTTATTTTCTCTTATATCTGTCCGTCTGCCTATCTGCCGTCATCACGGCGACAGCTATTCGACATTTTTCACCACCATCAGGTTCGTCGTTCCCGATACCTGCAGCGGCATTCCCGCGCTGAATACCACGGTGTCTCCCTTTTTCACGAATCCGGCATTTACGACTTCGTCCGTGACCTGATCCATCAGATCATCCCAGTTGTTGCTGAATTCCGTCAGGATCGGCTCGACTCCCCTCGTCAGCGCCTGCTGATGAAACGTCTTTATCCTCGGAGTGGCGGCGATTATAGGCTCCACAGGCTTGTACTTCGACATCATCTCGGCCGTATAACCGGACGTGGTCACCGCGATTATGGCGCTGGCCTTTATGTCCTTGGCCGTCGTACACGCCGCATGGCCTATGGCGTTGGCTATGTCCTTTTCATCGGACTCCACCTCGAGGAACTTATACTGGTTCACATCCTCGGCATCGCGTTCCGCACGGCAAACGATCTTCGCCATGGCCGCCACCGTCTCCACGGGATACTGACCGGCCGCGCTCTCTCCCGACAGCATGACGGCAGACGTCCCGTCGAACACGGCATTCGCCACGTCCGTTATCTCCGCACGGGTAGGAGTGGTGCTGGACATCATCGATTCGAGCATCTGGGTGGCTGTTATCACCGGCTTTCCGGCTCTGCAGCATTCCTTGATGAATTTCTTCTGTATACCCGGCAGCCGTTCGAAATCGACTTCGACTCCCATGTCGCCTCTGGCTATCATTATGCCGTCCGACAGTTCGAGTATATCACTGAAATTTTCTATGCCTTCCGTGTTTTCTATCTTGGATATTATCTTTATCTTCTCTCCGCCGTTATCGTTGAGCAGCTGCCTCAGTTCCTTCACGTCGCTGCCCCTTCGCACAAAGGATGCCGCCACGTAATCCACGTCCATCTCTATGCCGAACAGTATGTCGCTCCTGTCCGCTTCACTGATGTATTCCAGATCCAGCGACTTGTTTGGTATGTTCACGCCCTTCCTGTTCTTTATCTTCCCGCCTTCGATGACGCGGCAGACCACATCGGTATCGGTCACCGACGTGACTTCCATCTTTATCCGCCCGTCATCTATCAGTATGCGTGTCCCTTTTTCCACCTGACCCGGCAATCCCCTGTAAGTGGTGCTGACGCGCTCCTTCGTTCCCTGACAGTCTTCCGATGTAAGGGAAAACACGTCCCCGGCTTCGAGCATCTCGCTGCCGTTTACGAAATCGCCTATCCTTATTTCCGGCCCTTTCGTGTCCAGCAGTACGGCTGCCGGTATCCCCAGCTGATCCCGCACCTTTCTGAACGTCTCTATCGTCTTCCTGTGCTGCTCATGGGTACCGTGGGAAAAATTGAGCCTTGCCACGTTCATCCCCGCTTCCAGCATGGCTTTCATCGTCTCCCCATTACTGCTGGCAGGACCCAGCGTACACACTATCTTCGTCTTCTTCATAAACATATCATCCCCATTCCCTTTTATATATACCATGACCGATCCGGCCGCCGCATCTACCTGTCGCAGTTGGTCAGTTCGGTCGTCTTCGTCATTATGAACTCGCGCTTCGTATCGAAGGATTTTCTCTCAAGCTCCATGTCCGCCATGTCGGAAGGCGCACTTTCCGGCGAGATCCCCCTGTTTTCCATAGTGACCCTCACTATCTCCGCCGTGAGCCACGGATTCAGCGCCAG
>CASEFF010000023.1 GCA_949287115.1 uncultured Bacillota bacterium
GCCTGCAGGAAAGCCTCCGTCGTTCTCGTGAGGCCCCTTCTGTTGAGTTCCCTTCCTATATTCACGCTTATGTCTTCTATGATAAGTTCCTTTCGCCTGCCGTTGCTTTCGGTATCCGGTATCAGTGTGAGTTCCCTGAGCTTCTCCACTGCATCCCTCAGTACATTGAGCTGCTGCGCTCCGCGGAATATCCATTTATAGTATGGCATATACGAGTCGTTCAGCAGGTATACGGCAGACATCGCCGTCTTCACGAACTCTCCGCATGCGAGATAGGCCGCCTGACTGTCGCCTCTCTTTATCGATCTGCCATAGTTGTACTGACCTGCCTGAGCCATCAACGCACACCTTGCCGCCAGCTTCTTTTTCAGCACATCTTCGGGATAAAATGTCTGCAGCATGCTCCTTATCCCCGAAAAGTCGCCGGCATTATCCATGAACACTTCTCCGTTGACGGCGGTCGCCAGAAACCTCTCCGGTATCCTGAACCACTCCATATTGTCGGCGGGAGCACGATCAAGACCCGTGAACCTGCGGTAAAAGCCCTCCGTAGTCAGCACTCCTACCCTGCCGCCTCCCTGAGGACTTTCCGTTCTCGTATAGCCCATATAGCTGCGCGGAAGTCTGTCGTATGCCTTCTGTATATCGGCTCCCGCCGATGCGTACAGTTTTTCGGGTATCCATATGCAGAATGCCGGTCCGAAATCATGGTCGGTCGACAGCTCGTCGTCAAATCCGAAGCATTCCGAGCCTTCCCCTACGAGTCCCGCCGCTATCTGCTCGCGATATCCCGCCAATTCGTTTTCTATCATGCTCCTGCCGTACTCCTCAAAGTACATTCTGCAGAGTTCCATTCCCTTCATATCGTTACATCCTTCTCACTTTTTCGAGATTATCCATCATCATTCTGTAGTATTCCGTCTGCCCGAAATCCCGCTCTATGAGCGCCGCTGCCTTTTCATAATACTTTACGGCGTTATCCTTATCGCCCCGAAGATAACATACTTCTCCAAGGCCGGCGCACGCCGCCGAATAATGCACGTCGCCGCCGCCATCCTCCTCGAACATCCTACACGCTTCACCAAAGCTTTCCTTTGCCATTTCCAGCTTGTTCTGACGCACCTGCAGCTGCCCGAGGTTTATATACGTAGTTGCCAGCTCTCCCCTGCACTGAGGCAGCCCCTTGATTATATTAAAAGCGATATCGAGAGACTTCTCCGCTTTATCGAATTCCCCCGTATCGCGATATACCATGCTTATATTGTTGCAGAGAGCCGCCATCCTGTAATCGCCGGAAAGGCCGCACTCCACCAGCAGTTCTTTCGCCTTCAGGAACCTCTCAAGCGCTTCTTTTCTTTCGCCCGTGTTGACGAAAACATCGCCTTCGTTTATCAGCGCCGTTGCATAGTGCTCCGTTCCGGCAAGTCCCATCTTCTCAAGACTGTCCAGCACCTGACGATATATTTCCTTCGCCCTGCCGGTCTCACCGATGGCACGACAAAATCCTCCCAGCTCGTTGCTTACCGCAACGATCCCGGAGGCATCATCTTTCCGTTTTGCTTCTTCCAGCCATCTTTCAAGATACCGTCTCGTCTCGACCGCGTCCTTGCGCTCGAATGCAGCATCGAGGCCGTCATAAAACTCTCTGAGATCTATCCTGCCATACATCGACCTCACCTGTCTTTCCTTATAAAATTCGTCATGACAGGTTTTTCATACTCCGGCTGTTTTACATGCTGCCGGAGCCCTGCATACTTGTTACGCAGGTCATAGGCTATACTCTCTCCCAGAGTCCTCATTGTCTGCATGCCTTCTTTGTCCTGCAGCACTTCCTCAGGCCTGTTCCCATGGACCTGATTCCAATACTGCGATGTGGCAATCGGCATCTTGCTGATGGTGAAATATTTGTTGAGTCTGTCAAAGGCAGCGCTCGCGCCGCCTCTCCTGCATGATACGACTGCCGCAGCCACTTTCCCCGTCATCCTGCCGCTGTGCATATTGCTGTAGAACAGCCTGTCAAGAAAACAACACAGCTGTCCGGCCGCACTGGCATAGTAAACGGGCGATCCGACCACTATTCCGTCAAATTCCACAAGACGTGCGGATATCTCGTTGACTCCGTCATCGAAGACACACCTGTCCGTGGTAAAACAACTGCCGCATCCGACGCAGCCTCTTATCGGCTCGGCTCCGATGTGATATATCTCCGTGGCGACGCTGTTGCGTTCAAGCGAGTCAGCCACTTCTCTCAAAGCCGTATATGTGCATCCGAACTGATGCGGGCTGCCGTTTATCAGCAGAACTTTCATCATTACTCCTTACTGTAAGCCTTTTTTCAGTAAAAACGTAATAATCTGAGAGCTCACTGTGATTATAACATACACACGCCGCAAATGTGAAGTTAAGAATCTCCCGACTCCGAAAAAAGCATACAC
>CASEFF010000024.1 GCA_949287115.1 uncultured Bacillota bacterium
GAGTCTGTATATCTCGTCCCGTGAACCTTCCGATGTTTCTCCCGCAGATATCCTTCTGGAAAGATCGCCGTCCGCGCTTATCTCGTCAACCGTCTTCAGAATGCCCCTGACAGGTCTGAAGGCCCGCCTCGTTATGATGTATCCTCCCAGCGCCGCCAGCACCACGAGGGCAGGCAGCGCTATGGCCGCGAACCTCAGCACGTAGGAGAACGTACCGCCTTCAGCGAAGTCCTTCGCTATGCCGCGAACCCATACGGTCTTTCCGTCCATATCGAAGCTGTTGTCGTATACTTACCACGTCTCGCCCTCCTCATCCAGACGCTTCATGTCGCCGTCTCCGAAATCCGGCAGCGCCGCCAGCTCTACGGGCCTTCGCCCTTCGATGAGAACGCCGTCTTCATCGTATACGCTGATGTATACTCCGTCCTCGTAAAAATCAAGGTCGTCATCAATTATGAAGTTCTCTCCCAGCGTACCTATCTGGTCTCTTGCATCGGATACGGACTCCGTCAGCTTCGCCCTTGCCATCTCTCCGGCTCTGACATTTCCCGTATATGTCAGCACCGCCAGAAAGCCCGCCGTTATGACGACGAGGAATACGGTGTACCATATGGTTATCCTTACCTTTACCGATAATCTCCTCATCACTTCACCATGTATCCGGCGCCTTTGACCGTCAGTATCTTCTTTTCATCAAAACCGTCGTCGACTTTTTTTCTCAGGTGATGGACGTACACGTCGATCACGTTGGAGCCACCGTCGTAGTCGTAGTTCCATATATGGTTCGAGAGCTTGTCGCGCGACAGCACTTTTCCCTCGTTCTGCATCAGGTATTCCAGTATGTCGAAGTCCCGCGCCGTCAGGGATATCTCCTTTCCGCCGCGCTCCACGCGCCTCGCATCGGAATCAAGGGTCAGGTCTCCCGACGTCATGACGCTGCTGGCCCTTTCTCCGCCTCTCCTTACCATGGCTCGCACCCTCGCCATCAGTTCGTCGAAATCGAAGGGCTTTACGAGGTAATCGTCCGCACCTGCATCAAGTCCCGCGACCCTGTCCTCGACAGTGCCGAGAGCCGTCAGCATCAGCACCGGCGTCTTGTCTCGTGCCGCACGCATTTCCTTCAAAACGCCAAGACCCGTTATTCCCGGCAGCATTATGTCGAGTATCACGCCGTCGTATTCGGCGCATCTCAGGAAATCCAGCGCCTCGTCTCCCGAAAAACAGGCGTCCACCGTATAATGCTCGCTCGTCAGCTTTCTCACTATTATCTCATTGAGGTCTTTCTGATCCTCCACGACCAATATCCTCATGTAATATCCTCCCCGCATGATGTCATGCGCAATATGCAAAATAAAAATCGGTATCTCTTCTTGATACCGATTTTATCAGGTTTATATTAAAATATCATTAAAAACAGCAGATTTATTATATTCACCGCCAAACAACGCAAATTCTCATCAGCTGTTGGTCAGGATCACCATTTCGACGACGTCGGCCACTTCTTCGCAGGCGTCGCAGCAGTGCTCAAGCTGGTCGTAAAGACGCATCCACGCCATGATCTCGACAGGATCGGTCGAGTCGGCATAGAGCGCATGCATCGCCTTCGTGAACAGCCTGTCTCCCTCTTCCTCGAGACGGTTTATCTCTATTATGGAATCCTTTATGGTCTTTGATTTCCTGAAGTTCGGGAATTCCTCCATCATGACCTTCATCTCGTCGCAGCACTTTATGATGATCTCGCTGAACTGCAGAGCCTCTTCCCTGAGAGTCCTGATGTTGTACATATACATCCTCAGGAGCACTTCCTCCAGATTGTCGGTCACGTCGTCTATGACCGTCGCCAGCTCAAGGATGTCCTCTCTGTCTATGGACGTGATGAACTCCTTCAGCAGCTTCTCCAGCATATCGTGCTTGGCAAGGTCTGCGCTGTGCTCCACCTCATGCATCTCCTCTATGCGCTGCGGCAGCTTGTCAGGATCGAAGTCCTGCATGTCGCTGTGCAGCATCTTTGCCGCTTCACAGGCGTACGAAACGCCGCCGATGAGCATACCAAAATAATCGTGATCCTTTTTTCGTCCCATTTCAACAATCCTCCGTTAGAATAACCACATAAACAATTTCGCCATAAGAAAACCTATGAGCCCGCATCCCGGGAACGTCAGTATCCACGTCAACGCCATGTCCTTTACGACTCCCCAGTTGACGCTGGACAGCCTGCGCGCCGCGCCGACGCCCATGATGGCTGTCGTCTTTGTATGGGTCGTCGATACGGGTATGCCTGTAAGCGATGAAAGGAGCAGACATCCGGCTCCCGCCATATCGGCCGCAAAGCCCTGATACTTTTCCAGCTTCACCATGTCCATGCCCACGGCTTTTATGATACGGTAACCTCCTATGGATGTCCCCAGACCCATGACGAGACTGCACAGCAGCATCAGCCATATCGGGATCTGGAATGTAGTCTCACCGCTCTGGCCGTTGGCCAGGAATATGCCCAGCATGAAAACTCCCATGAATTTCTGTCCGTCCTGCGCTCCGTGCATGAAGGCCATCGTAGCTCCGCCCGCTATCTGAGCGCCTCCGAAAAAGCCCGTCGTCCTGCGGCGATCCATGCGCCTGCACACGAGAGTTATTATCTTGGAGCACAGCCAGCCGAAAGCAAAACCCAGTATTGTCGACAGCACGAGACCGTAGAGCACCTTCACCCACTCCGCGCCGTTTATGCCTTCCAGTCCGCTGTGGAGCGCTATGGCCGCACCGGAAACGCCTGCTATCAGCGCATGGCTCTCGCTTGTCGGTATGCCGAACCACCATGCGGCCGTCGCCCACGTGACTATGGCGAAAAGCGCTGCGCAGAGAGCTATGAGAGCCTCCCTCGCGTCGCCGCCGAAATCAACCATGTTGTAGATCGTCGCCGCAACGCTGGCGTTTATCATCGTCATCACGAAAACGCCGAAGAAGTTGAAGACCGCGGCCATGATTATGGCGCTCCTCACACCGATAGCTCTGGTGGAAACGCACGTTGCGATGGCGTTCGGTGCGTCAGTCCAGCCGTTGACAAGTATCACCGCCAGCGTCAGCAGAACGGTGATGGCAAGAACAGGATTCGATGCCACCTGTTCGAAAAAAGCAAAAAATGAAATCGTCATACATTGACCTCTTTTTTAACACTACCTAAACACGTCCTTAACAATTTTAAATTAAACGTCGCATGAGGTCACGCTTTTTCCGCCGATTTTACATATAATTTACATTCGCCTGATGTTGGGGCAGCACAACATTTCCCGGGTTTTGCACGGGTTTTGCACGAGTTCCGGGTTTTGCAGTTGTTGCACGTTTTTTTGCGGGGCGACTGCAAAATCCAATGGGGTTGCGCATTCTGTACCTTTTTAGTAAAGGGCTGACGGCCTGTTTTCCCTCACTTTAACGGGTTCCGGAAAGGGTGCGCACGCTCAAATGTTGAAAATTTTACAGTCCCGACCCGAAGATCCCGAAGACAACTGCAAAACCCAACGTTGAACGAATTTGAATCCCTACGATATGGCATCCTGTTGCTTTTTCCCGCCGGAGCGGATAAACTTGTCTTAAGAAAACCGCCGCCGCGGCGCGGCATAGGATCACACATCAGCAGGAGGGATAATATATGCTTGAAATGTCGGATTTTAAGGAAAGTTCATGGCTTCGCTGGGCGGCAGACAGCCCGGAGGACGCCGATATACTGATAATGGGGATACCCTTTGACAACGCGGTCAGCCTCAACAAGGGCGCCGCAAAGGCGCCGAACCATCTGCGCCGCCTGTCGGTGGAGCTGTCCGATACGACGGACAGTTTCCGTCCCGTAAAGAGAGGTCTGCTTTACGATTTCGGCGACATGAGATCGGAGCTTGACTGGAAACGCTACTTTTCATCGGTGGAAGACAGCGCTTTCGATCTGTTGGAGCGCGACAGATTCTGCCTGTTCCTCGGAGGCGATCATTCCGTGACGATCCCGCTCCACAAGGCCTTCGGCAGGAAGTTCGACGGCAAAAAAAGAGGCATCATCCATTTTGATGCCCATTACGATCTCTGTCCGGAATACGACGGTCACATCTGGTCCCACGCCTGTACCGAAGCCCGCGCCCTCGAAGGGGTGGTGACGGGCGATGATCTGACATTCGTCGGCGTCAGGGTCGCTGAAGAGACCGAGCTGGAGCTGATGAAAGACCATCCGGGCATCGTCACCATCACATCGGAAAACGTTCACGACAGAGGCGCCGAAGACGTAGTGAAAACACTGATCGAGCGCTACGCCGGATACGACGCCGTCTACCTGACGCTGGACATTGACGTCCTTGACCCCGCCTACGTTCCCGGCACAGGCACGCCGGTATCGGGCGGCCTGGATCCCATCACTCTCATAAAGATACTGCGCCGTCTCCTGACGGAGCTGCCGATCATGGCCATGGATATCGTGGAAGTGGCGCCGCCTCTCGATGTCAACGACATCACAAGCTGGGCTGCGCTCCGCATCATCCACGAGGTCTTCAGCAGCGAAAGATGGGGCAGATAGCTATTAGTGGCAAACAGCTCTGATGGGGTAACAGCTCTGCCCGCACAAAAGCCGTCGGCACGCCTACCGCATATCCCTGCGGCGAAGCATGCCGGCGGCTTTTTTTCGTTTCCCCGACTCAGTTCTGCGCGATGAATTTTGCTATATTGTCGAACTCAATGATTGCCCTCTTTATCATGGACTCCTTCGTAGCAAAGGCCACGTGCGGAGTGAGCACGGTGCCCGGGGCCGTCATCAGCGGATCGTCCGCAGCAACTGGCGGCTCGCTGTCGAACACATCGATGGCCGCTCCGGCTATGGTACCGTCTTTCAGCGCATCGGCAAGAGCCTGCGTCTCTACTACCGGCCCTCTTGCCGTGTTTATCAGTACGGCCGTCGGTTTCATCATGGAAAGCTCCCCTGCGCCTATCATGCCGCGGGTCTCGTCTGTAAGCGGCACGTGGAGAGACACGATGTCCGACTGCGCCAGCACTTCTTCAAGACCTGCGTATTTCACGCCTTCCACCTTTCCCGGCGTCCTGTTGTATGCTATGACATCCATGCCGAAGGCCTTCGCAATACCTATGACTCTTGTACCTATGGCTCCGGTTCCCACGACGCCCAGAGTCTTGCCTTCCAGCTCAAATCCTATGAGACCGTCCTTCGTTCCCTGTTTTCTCGTCGCTGTGTCGCAGGCGACCATGTTCCTGTAAAGGCTTATGATCAGGCCGAACGTCAGCTCCGCCACGGCCGTCGTGGCGTATCCCGCGCAGTTCTGCACCTTTATGCCGCGCTCCCCGCAGTATTTGAGATCCACGTGATCAAGACCTGTGAAGGCTACCGCCAGCATCTTGAGGTTCTCACACCTTTCCAGCACTTCCCGCGGGAAAGGCAGGTTGCCTATAGCTATGATGTCGGCGTCCTTTCCGCGCTTTCCCAGCTCATCTGCGTTCGTCGTCCTCGTGTCGTAACAGATTATCTCGTGCTCATCGCCCACTGCCGCCCTCGCTATCTCCATGAACCTCTTTTCCTCTACGCCAAGAGGCTCTATGACTACTATCTTCATCGACCGTCTCCTTTCATTTATCATGCCC
>CASEFF010000025.1 GCA_949287115.1 uncultured Bacillota bacterium
CCGAGAGGCGTGTCACTTGTTAAGTTGATTGAACCGCCGCTTGCGGAACCGCATGAGCGGTGGTGTGAGAGGTCGGAAATTCCTCAAGCAGAGGAATTTCCTCCTACTCGATTGCACGTATTTCCCCCGCTATCCCGGCAGTTGCCGGGTCAGTTGTTTTCGATGAACTCCAGAAGCGCTTCGGCGGCTTTTTTGATATCATCGCCCTCCGGATCTATGCCGAGGTGGGTATATACTTCGCCGATGAATACGCCGTTTGTATCCAGAATTTCGAACATCTCGTCGATGATCGGCCCGCAGGTTTCCTGCTGCTGCATGGGACCGAACGGATTTGCGAAATACGTCTCGGACAGACCTGTCTCCTGCGTGGTACCCTTGGCCATGCGCATCCCCTTTATGAAAGTTTCCTTTGCTTCTTCAACGTTCTCGAATCTGCGCAGACCGTAACCGTCGGTGTAGTTGTTGGCGTATGCGAACAGATCTATATGGTGGTCACGGGTAATGAGGGAATAAGGCGCGGCGGGAGTTATGACCCTTGCGTTTGCCTGATCCGGATTGAAGAAAATGGAGCGGTTTATATCGCGGTAAGGCGCGCCGGGATCCAGGTCGTCGAGTCTGACGAATGCACCGATCTCCGTGCCCTCAGCGACGGGCGTCCCGTCTTCTATGTGGAACGTACCCATGTCGTCAAAGACGATCTCCAGCTTCTTGATCTTATCGTTGCCGAGCGATTTCAATGCTTCGATGGTTTCCGACTTGCCGGCGCCGGAGTCGCCCATGAGGCAGATGCCCTTGCTTTTTCCGTTTTTGAGTATCACGTTGATGAAGGCTCCGTGGATAGGCAGCCAGCCGCGCTGCATCATCGCCACGTTATGAAGGGTGAGCACCATCTTTTTCATGTAGCCGAAGTATTCGATCTTTTCACCGGACGATACGCTGCCGACCCAGAGATCCTCGTCCTGATCGTGGTAGAAGGTGCACTTTCCCTGTCCGTCGGGATTTCCGAACAGAACGATACCGTCGGGTTTGCTGGCAGCTTCTTCCGGCGTTGCCAGTTCGAACAGGTTGGCGCAGGAGATCCCGTTGGCCATATAATCCCTGTGAAAGCAGATGAAGAAGAGCAGTTTGCCCACCTTTGCGGGATAGCAGAAGTATTCCGACGGATCTCCGCTGAATGTAAACGCCGGATTTTTAAGGGTCTCTTCGAATATGCCTTCCCGCTTGTTGGATTTCGGGTGAAGGATGGTCGGCGTACGCAGCATGACGGAGTCTATGAACATGATGTCATTGAGAAAATGATATCTTTCGCTCAGAACGACGCTGTCGTTGGTGTAGCATGCGATGGCGGCGTTGGTACCGGCAGGCTGCTGTCTGAAGATCTTGTTGGCGTGTCCGCTGAGGGTCTGCTCGATCTTGCGGAACGTATTCCTGACCAGCTCGTTGAAAGCGGAGTCCTGATTCACGAATGCCGTGGATTCGGTGTCGCTGATGCGGTTTGTCGTAACGGAATAACGCTGGTGGTCTTTCCAGTAGTTGAACATGCCCTCGACAAAATTGAGGGCGTTGTCGCTGCCGTCGATATACGGGCTGCTGACTTCCTGTATGTCGAAGACCAGTATCATCCTGCCCAGCTTGCACAGATCGTCTACCGCCATGTCGTCGCTTTTTCCCGCGGCGGCCCATTCGTAAAGATCGGGATCGTGCTTCCTGAGATACTTCATGTAATCCAGTGCAAATGCCCTGAATTCTTCCGATTTGAGCAGCCCCGATTTTGTGTCGGGAAGCGCCAGATCGAAATTGAGTATGGCGACATTGTCCGTAAGGTGGATTTTTTCTTTCATCTCTATATCCCTCCGATCATTGAAATCATAAAAACGATTTCATCATGTATACGTTACATTCTATCACACATCTATGCCGGATTCCATCAGCACTATGGCGAGCGAGCCTGCGACGAGGACGATGGATGCCGATATGCATGACCACAGCATGCGTTTTGATATGCTTTCCGTCACATTGCGTCTGCGCAGGTACCTGAGCCTGCTGCATATCCCGGCGTAGTCGAAAAACACCATGATCCAGACGAGCATGACGGCAAGAGTCGTCAGCCTGTACATCGCCAGTACGGAGGCGGAATATACGCCTTCCACCTGCATAGTGAGGCCGGTATAAAATATCAGTATGTATATCAGGGACGCGGTGATCATCTTCCACGGCCTGCGGCTCCTGAAGCCGGGCGGTATAAAACGGGAACGGTGAGAAGTCCCGGGCCGGAGCGCCTTTCTCAGCTCGTCGACGGAGCTGTATCTGTCGTCCGGATCCAGACTTATGCATTTTGATATGACGCCGGATAAAGGGCCGCGGTAAAGTTCCGATCTCGGATGTCTGCCGGTGAGCATGACGTTGAGCAGTATGCCGATGGCATAAATATCCGTTCTGGCATCCGACTGGGCGAAGCCGTACTGTTCCGGGGCGGCATAGTCGACCGTGCCCATCAGCACGGTGTCCCGGTTCTTTTCCCCGTCGAATCGTTTTGCGGCGTTGAAATCTATGAGCGTCACGTTCAGATCGCGATCGATCATTATGTTGGACGGCTTTATGTCGCGGTGTATGATGGATGGGTCGGCAGCGTGAAGCGGCTCCAGTATGTCGCACAGACGGCTGGCTATACCGATGGCAGCAGCTCCGTCCAGAGGACCGTTGTCGCGAAGGTACGTATCGAGGGTCGTGCCGTTTACATATTCTTCGATGACCGTAAGACTGTCATCATCGCCGGCGATCAGTGCGACCTTCGGTATGCCGGGAAGATCCATCTGCCG
>CASEFF010000026.1 GCA_949287115.1 uncultured Bacillota bacterium
GTGATGAGCAGTGCCAGTGGATAATGCCCCCCTGCGCCCACAGTCCAGATGCCGTAATAATTGAATACGACGGTCGGAGCCAAATAAGCCAAACCGAATCCGACTAAGAGGGGTAAACTTAAAGTCCGTTTTAATTCACCTTGTTTTTGGATTTCATTCATAATTATGCCTCCATATTAAATAAAAATTATGATAAAAACTCCTGCTATCGTAATGATAACAGGAGCTTCATAGTGATTTCAATTAAGGTAATTGCTTTTTTTAATAGAAAAATTATCAATATAAGCAATAAATCAAACCGCTTTATATATGAAATTGTACAAAATGGAATCGTACAAAATCATGAAAGCCTATCGTTCATAGACGATCTGGCCGTCGATCACCGTCATATCCGCTTTTACAGACTTGATGTCCTCTACAGGAGTGTCGAGTATGTTTTCGGAGAGGACCACCAGGTCGGCAAGCTTGCCCGGCTCGATGCTGCCCTTGATGTCTTCCTCAAGTGAAGCGTATGCGCCGTTGTAGGTGTACATCCTGATGGCGTCCATAATGCCTACGGTCTGACCTGCTCCGGCAACGATGCCGCTGCACTTGTCGGCTCTCGTCATGGCGCCGTACAGGCCGATCATCGGGTCGGCCTCTATTACAGGAGAATCGGAGCCGAGGGCGGCTATGATGCCGTTATCGAGATATGATCTCAGCGGGAACATCATGTTCACGCGGTCGCCGTAATACTTCACGTATATTTCGGCATTTTCGTTGAAAAATCCCGGATTCGGTATCGGTACGATGCCGGCTTTCTTTATCCTGGCCAGCAGGTCTTCATCTATGAGCCCGCAGTGTTCTATCCTGTGCCTGCACGGACGCGGATTCTGAGCCATGGCGCGTTCTATCGACGTCAGTATAACGTTTACCGCTGCGTCTCCCACGGCGTGAGCCGATACGTTGAAGCCTGCGTTGTGGGCCTTTATGATTATATCGTCCGCCTCCTCCTGAGTGTAGAGCTGTATGCCCTTAAGGTCGGGGTCGTGGCTGTAGGGTTTGCTGGTGGCGCAGGAAGGGCCGCTGGTGCTGCCGTCTATCAGTATCTTCACATGGCCCAGCCTGAAATGTTCATCGCCCAGACCTCCGTGGATGCCCGTTGATATGAACCTGTTTACCCATTCGATGGTCTTTTTCTTTCCATAGGCGTGGTAGAGCATATTGTACATGCGTACCTTTATGAGACCGCTCCTGCATGCCTCCTGATAGAGGCCGATGGTTTCCTCGCCGTAAAAGCTGCCGTCGTGCATGCTGGTGACGCCGTAGCTCAGAAGCATATCGTTGGCGGCCTTGAAGGATTTCATATACTCCTCTTCGGTGTAGATCACCTTGTCCCACATGTACGTGCAGGCAGTCTCCTTGAGGAGCCCGGTCATCCGTCCGTTTTCATCGACGACCACTTCGCCGGGAGCGAACATCCCGGGACCGGTGATGCCGCCTGCCTTAAGGGCAAGGGTGTTGTAGACGCCCATGTGGAGACAGCATCTTGTGAGCTGCACCGGATTGTCGGGGGCGGCCTCGTCCAGTTCGTCCCTCGTCGGATGCCTTCCTTCTTTCAGTTTGCTCTGTTCGTAACCCGTAGCCTTTATCCATGCGCCTTTTGGTGTCCTTGCGGCAGCCTCGCGGATCTTTTCCTGTATCTCCTTTATGGAAGTGACCTTGTTGCTGTTGCAGTCTATTATGACGGCTGCGTTCTGTCCCGTCATGCCCAGGTGCATGTGAGAATCTATGAAGCCGGGGAGCAGCGCCCTGCCCGCCAGGTCTATGACCTTAGTGTCCGGACCGAGCCACATTTCGGCTCCTGGGTTATCGCCTGCATATACGATGTATTTCCCCTTTACGGCGACGGCTTCACATACGGAGTCTTCCGCATCGACGGTGACCACGACGCCGTTTCTGAATATGATGTCTGCGTATAATGAAAGGGATCTGTTCATGATATCGTTCCTCCTTTTTGATATATCATGCCTTTTCCGGTACGTCGACTTCCTCGTAGAGCTGATCCATGATGTAGTCCGGGAAGAATTTCCTCAGCGTTTCTTCCGAAGCCGGCTTTGTGAAGAGACTTACGATCACGAATACCGGGATGTTTATCATGAGTCCCCATATGCCTGCGTGGATATAGAACGGGTTAGGCCATACGATGTTGAATATGGCGACCACGAAGACTCCCGCCGCAAGTCCGGCGATGGCGCCTGCCTTCGTTGCCCTCGGCCAGCACAGCACTCCCAGCATGCACGGGAAGAGCTGTCCGATGAAGCCGTAGCATACCAGTAATATGTTCACCAGTTCTCCCGGGTTCGTTACCGAAAGTGGGAAGGCGATGAGGAATATGACTACCAGCAGCAGTTTTCTCTGGAGCTTTCCTTCCTTTTCCGGCGTCAGTTTTGCAGCCGGTGCGATGACGTCGTGGGTCAGGGTGAAGGTGCTGGTGTGGAACTGCGGTTCGGCGGATGACTGGGATGCGGCCAGTATGCCGGCGCCCAAAAGACCTGTCAGCCACCACGGCAGATTATCGAGGCAGTACTGCAGAGCCACCTGATCGGTCGACTCGCCGTTGAAGTCCGTGTAGGCGAATACGCATACGAGACCTACTATCATCATCGGTATCATGACGAAGTAGAACACAGGCACGTAGAGGTACTGCTTTCTTGCCGTATCCTCGTCCTTTGCACCCGATGCCCATACCCAGAACTGTGGCCAGAAGGAGAATATGCTGATGAGTATGGATGTCGTCCAGTATATCGGCGGGAAGTTGTCCATGGCTCCCGGCAGCGTCAGGTACTGAGGTGATGTTTCCTGCAGAGTCCTGAAGGCTTCTCCGATGTTGAAGTTGCCCATTGCAGTGTAGACTACGAACAGACCCACGAGGATGGACAGGCAGAACATCAGCACGCCCTGGAGCACGTTCGTCCAGCCTATTGCGCGAAGACCGCTCTTATACACGTAAAAGGCGATGGCCGATACGATGATCAGCTCACCCAGCCAGAGAGGTATGGCGCCGTGACTCATTACGTAGAGTATGTTTCCCGAGCCTATGACCTGCACCAGCGAGTTTCCGATGACGGCGAACGCTCCGACCACGCCGCAGAGTATGCGCAGGAACGGAGATTCGAACCTGGCTCCGATGCCCTCTGCCTGAGTCCTGTAGCCGCTCTTGAGAGCGAGCCTCGTCACCCTCGGAGACATGAGGTAGCAGGCGTATACCATGAACGCCATGTAGATGACTACGTACAGGCAGGCGACGCCTCTGCTGTATCCCCAGCCCGGAGCTCCGAGGAATGTGTACGAGCTGACGTTTCCGGCGCCCGTCAGGAATATCATGACGATGATACCCATGGTATTGCCGGACGATGACCAGTTTTCCACCTTGTTCATGTCCAGCTTGCCCTTTGCGCTGTAACCCA
>CASEFF010000027.1 GCA_949287115.1 uncultured Bacillota bacterium
GCGTAACGGCCGAAGGACTGGCGGAGAGCGCTCTAAGGAACGTGACTCTGCTGGAAAAGTATGACTTTGACGACATAGTCATATCTTTAAAATCCTCGGATGTAAAGATGAACTTCGATGCCTACAGACTGGTCTACGAGCGGTCACCGTATCCGCTTCATATAGGAGTCACCGAAGCCGGTACATTGAGGATGGGAAAGGTAAAGTCGGCAGCGGGCATAGGAGCGCTGCTGCTTGAAGGCATAGGAGATACAATGCGCGTGTCATTGACGGCCGACCCCGTAGAGGAAGTGATATTTGCAAGGGAGCTTCTGGCGGCCGTCGGGCTGAGGAAGGAAAAGGTGGAGATCGTGTCGTGTCCGACATGCGGCAGGACTGAGGTGGATCTTCAGCGTATAGCCGGAGAGGTGGAAAAGCGCGCAGGGCAGCTTGCCGACAGACTGAATGGCAGTATAAAGATAGCCGTCATGGGATGCGTCGTGAACGGCCCGGGCGAGGCCAGAGGAGCGGACATAGGAGTGGCATGCGGCAGAGGCAAAGGCGTGCTGTTTGCAGGCGGGCAGACGGTGAAGACGGTAAAAGAAGAAGAGATAGCAGACGAGCTCATGAAGCTGGCGGAGGAGTATGAAAGAAATACTGAAAGAGGTTATTGATCTTTCCGTGCCGGAAGGTTATGAGAAAGGGGACATAGAGTTCGATATAAAAAGGGCTGTGCTGACGGGAGAGACCGGGACTCTCCGCATCGAAGCGGAGCTCAATTTTGTGTTGCCATATGAAGCGGTTGACAGGTTCAAAAGGTCTTTGCAGGGCAGGCTTCCCGATGTGCACGATATAAACATCGCCCTGTCATACCGCGATATCATCCAGACGAGAGAGGAAGCCATCGGGGCATATATCGGACACATGATCGCTCTCGTGAACGGAAGGTATGCCCACGTGACGAAGACGATATACGACGACAGATGGGATCTGGAAGGCGGGACGCTTACGATATACGCCCTTGGTCAGACGTCGGTGGATGTGTTAAACGATGAGGTGGCGGAAAAATTCATGCGATTGCTGAAGCGCGATCTCGACGAAGAGCTCACCGTGAGATTTGAAAACGACACTAGGGAATACAGGACTCTCGGAAAGAAGATGGAGGAAAAGGAGCGCTCCGTGCTGGCAGAGCATATGGAAAGGGCTGCCGTTGCAGGCGAGCGTTCATCGGCAGCGCCGGCAGCGGACGGTGCGAAACCTTCTTCCGGGACGGGAAAAAGCGAAGGAAAACCGTTCAGGGGCAGGAGAAAGAATGCATATACTCCCGTCAAGGGGAATCTCATAATGGGAAAGGCCATAACGGGGGCACCGATGCCGATAGGCGAGGTGAATTCCGAAAGCGGCAACGTGGTGATAGAGGGAGAACTGTTCAAAAAAGATTCACGTACGACCCGCAGCGACAGCAAGCTGGTGAGCCTCTATGTGACGGACAAGCTGACCAGCATATGTGTGAAGGCGTTTACCCTCAACGAAAAGTGGGATGATATAGACAAGCATTTCGATAAAGGTGATGGTGTCAGGATACAGGGCATGGCGCAATGGGACAGATTTGACAACTGCGTCACCATAATGGCGGACAGCATAGAGAAGGCGGAAAAGCATGAGCGTGTGGATACGTATCCCGAAAAGCGCGTCGAGCTGCATGCCCACACGAAGATGAGCGCCATGGACGGGCTGAACGATGTCAAACGTATGATAAAGACGGCCGAAAAGTGGGGCCATCGCGCGGTAGCCGTGACGGATCACGGCGTGGTGCAGGCGTTCCCCGATGCTTCCCATGCCGCAAAGGATATCAAGATCCTCTACGGCTGTGAAGGGTATCTGCTTGACGACAGAGGACTCATAAGAGAGGACGGCACCATAGATTACAAGGGCAGAGGAACTAACCATGTGATCATATTCGCAAGGAACAGGGAAGGGCTCAAAAACCTGTATAAGCTCGTGTCAATGTCCCATCTGGAGTACTTTTACAAGAAACCGAGGATACCAAAGTCCGTACTGCAGCAGTACAGGGAGGGCCTGATAATAGGTTCCGCCTGTGAAGCGGGAGAGATATACAGAGCCATACTTGCGGGAGCCGACGATGAGGAGATGGAGTATCTCGTCGGTCTTTACGACTATCTCGAGATACAGCCGCTGATAAACAACAGATTCCTCATAGAAGGCGGCCACGTAAAAAACGAGGAAGAACTGAAGGAAAACAACAGGAAAATAGTGGAGCTGGGCAGGAAATACGGCAAGCCTGTGGTAGCCACCTGCGATTCCCATTATTTCGATGAAGAGGAAGCCCTCTACAGGCGTATACTGATGGCCGGTCAGGGATATAAGGACGTTGAGGGCGACAAGGGTCTTTACTTCAGGACGACTCAGGAGATGATGGAAGAGTTCATGTATCTCGGTGAGGAGACGGCCCGTGAAGTGGTAATAACCAATACGAACATGATAGCCGATATGATAGAGCCGATGATGCCTGTGCCGGAAGGAAAGTTCCCTCCGAAGATAGACGGCGCCGAGGAGGATCTGAGAAAAGCCTGCGAGGAGAGGGCAGCTGCGATGTACGGTTCACCGCTGCCGGAGGAGATAAGAGCAAGGCTCGACAAGGAGCTCAACTCCATAATAGACAACGGATATGCCGTCATGTACAGGTCTGCGGAGATGCTGGTGAAAAAATCGCTGGAGGACGGATATCTTGTGGGATCGAGAGGCTCGGTGGGATCGTCCTTTGCGGCTACCATGTCAGGCATAACGGAGGTAAATCCGCTGCCGCCTCATTATCTGTGCCCCAACTGCAAACATCTGGAATGGGGAGACAACGAGAAGTATGACTGCGGCGTGGACATGCCTGACAAGGTATGCCCCGAGTGCGGCACGCCTTATGACAAAGAGGGATTTACCATACCGTTTGAGACATTCCTCGGCTTCGAAGCAAACAAGGAGCCGGATATCGACCTTAACTTTGCCGGAGAATATCAGGGGACTGCCCAGAAATACGTGGAGAAGATATTCGGTGAGAAAAACGTGTTCAAGGCGGGAACCATCGGTACAATAAAGGATAAGACGGCTTACGGGTATGTGGCAAAGTATTTCGAGGAGCGCGGCATCAACGTCAACAAGTTTGAAATGGACAGGCTGACGTCATGCTGTGAAGGCGTTAGAAGGACTTCGGGTCAGCATCCGGGCGGTATCATCATAGTGCCGGAAGGTCACGAGATATATGAGTTCTGTCCCGTACAGCATCCGGCAAACGATGTCAATTCGGACATAATAACGACCCACTTCGACTATCACTCCATAGACCAGAATCTGCTGAAACTGGATATACTGGGACACGATGCTCCTTCCATGATAAGGCAGCTTCAGGACATGACGGGAGTGGATCCGACGAAAGTTCCGATAAAAGACGATAAGGTGATGACGATATTCAACGGCATAGAGGGCCTCGACATAAAGAACCCCAACTACAGGTTTACCCACGGCAGCTACGGCATACCGGAGTTCGGTACGAAGTTCGTGCGCCAGATGCTTGATGATACGAAGCCGGAGGCCTTCGCCGATCTCGTGCGTATATCGGGATTTTCTCACGGTACCGACGTGTGGCTGGGCAACGCGCAGGAGCTCATAGTGGATGGCACCGCCACCATGAAGGAAGCCATCTCGACGCGAGACGATATCATGAACTACCTCCGTCTCAAGGGAGTGGCCAACAAGGATGCATTCGATATAATGGAAAAAGTGCGTAAGGGTAAGGGCCTTACACCTGAACACGAGGAGATCATGCGGGAAAACAATGTGCCGGACTGGTATATAGAGTCCTGCAAGAAGATAAAGTACATGTTTCCGCGGGCTCACGCTGTAGCGTACGTCATGATGTCCAACAGGATAGCGTATTACAAGGTATATCACCCTGTGGAGTTTTATGCCGTGTACTTTACGGCCAAGGTGGCGTATTTTGACGAGAAGGTCATGCTGAGGGGGATAGATGCCATAGAAGCCAGAATGGATGAGATCATAAGGAAAGGTCAGGATGCGTCCAAGAAGGAAGAGGATGAGCTGCCTGTACTGGAGGTGGCTTATGAGATGTGTTCGAGAGGGTACGAGTTCGCTCCGGCACGCCTGGGGATATCCGACAGCCTGAGATTCCTCTCCCATGAGGGCAAGGTGCTGCTGCCGTTCGTTGCCATAACCGGTGTGGGAGAAGGCGCTGCCAGGCTGTTCGAGGAGGAGTACAGAAAGAGGCCGTATGAGACGGTGGAGGATATAAGCGACAGAGGAAAGATAAACAAGACTGCTCTCGATGAGATGAGGCAGCACGGCGTCCTCGACGGTCTGCCGGAAACGGCGCAGATAAGCCTGTTCGGGTGACGACGGATGTGTATATTGCAGAAAGCGTGCAGTCGGAAGAAGTTGATTCCGACTGCACGCTTTGAATGGCTGTCATGTTCAAAAAATAAACAGTATCAGCGCGAAGGCGATAAATATAAGAAATATGATAATGTAGTTCACTTTTAAATACAGAGTGAACTCTTCTTTTGTAAGACTCTGCTTTATTTTTTTCAAATACCCATACTCCGCTGCACATACGATCAAGAGAACCGCTAATATGCCGGCAAGGAACAGGGCTCTGTTCTTCGCCGCATCGAGAAGTCCGTTATCCATCAGAAGGCGAAAGCATATAGCTCCGATCACTACCGCGAATACAATAACGA
>CASEFF010000028.1 GCA_949287115.1 uncultured Bacillota bacterium
CGCCCAGAGCCACGCTCGGCACGTCGTATATCTCCATGGCTTTATCTAGAAAAGCCTCACAAACTTCGTTAAGATCAAATTTAGTACTGTCAAAACCCTTGCTCATCGTATTACGTCCTTTCAGATTACGTCTTTTTAAAATTCCCCAGCTATCGCCTTTACCAGTTCCTCATTAAGCGGGTCGATCGGCGCTTCCGTCGTATTGGACAATATCACCATCGCCGCCTGCTTTTCAGGCCATGTCCAGAAGCTGGTCCTGAATCCCACGTCGCCGCCTTCGTGTCCTGTGAGGCGGTGTCCGTCCTGCTTCCAGATGAACCATCCCATGCCCATCTCGCCTTTTTTATCTATGGCCTCCACGCGCTCCGTCTGCATGTTGGAGTACGCCTCTTCCGATACGGCCCGCCTTTCCATGTTGAACCGTGCCCATTTCAGCAGATCGCCTGCCGTCGACGTCAGCGTCGAACTCGGTGCATGCTGGCGCGAATACGGGTATACGCTCTCGAGCACAGGTGCGCCAATGCTTTCATCATATCTGTGCGGTAACGCGAGTCCCGCTCTTTCCGCATCGTCGAGCCCGAGGCCTCCGCCGGTCCTTTTGAACGTCAGGAACGTGGTGTTTTCCATGGCTGCCGGTTTTATGAAGTTTTCCGCCATAAACTCCTCGAACGGTTTTCCGGATGTCTCCTGTATTATCAGACCCAGCAGGTCGTACGCAAGGTCGCTGTACAGAAAAGCGCCGTCGGCCGGATCGCTTGTCATCGTCATATCTTTTACCGCTCCGGAAAGAGCCTGCCTTTTGAGAGCGCCTTCATCGGTTTCCGGATGCGCCCAGTCCAGCTCTTCCACATCGTGGAGCCCCGATATGTGGCTCAGCATGTGGTGTATCTCTATCTTTCCGTATCGCTTATCTGCGATAGACATATATGGCAGCAGGTCGGCCAGCCTGTCATAGAGACTCAGCTTTCCCTCGTCTACCAGCTTCATTATTCCCGCAGACGTGAATGTCTTCGATATGGATGCGCAGTGAAATACGTCGTCGGCTTTCAGTTTCGCTCCCGTCGCGATGTTCCTGCAGCCTCTCGCTCCTGTAAACATCTCATCTCCGACACAGACTCCCAAAACGAGTCCCGCCATGCGCTCCATATCCGCCAGATCCAGCACTCCGTCACATATGGCGGCCAGTCTGCCCGTCTCTTTTTCCATTGAAATGCAACTCCTTTTTAAGTATAATCAATATATATGATATCACAAAAAAACGGAGAGTGGACATGAAATACAGGACATTTAGAAAGATCGATGAGAAAGTTTCCCTGCTGGGAATGGGCGCCATGAGGCTCCCGGAAACGGAAGACGGTAAGATCGACGAGGCCGAAGCCATTGACATAATACGGTCTTCCATCGACTCCGGCGTTACCTATGTCGACACCGCCTACAACTATCACGGCGGCATGAGCGAAGTCATAGTGGGCAAGGCGCTGAAGGACGGTTATCGCGAAAAGGTTCTGCTGGCCGACAAGATGCCGATATGGCTTGCCAAGGATTCGGAGCAGATGAGGGAGATCTTCGACACTCAGCTTGAACGTCTGGGCGTCGACTGCATAGATATGTATCTTTTCCACAGCGTCAACGCTTCCAACTGGAAACGCGGCGGCAAGCTGGGTCTGCTGCCGTTCCTCGATGAGCTGAAGGCGTCCGGCAAGGTGCGATATGTGGGATTTTCCTTCCACGACTCATACGAACTGTTCGAAGAGGTCATCGACGCCTATCCGTGGGACTTCTGCCAGATACAGCTCAACTACGTGGACAAGAACGAACAGGCCGGTCTCAAAGGTCTCAGGCTTGCTGCCGAAAAGGGCCTTGGCGTCATCATCATGGAGCCGCTGAAGGGCGGTAAACTGACGGCCGGCATACCTCCTACGGTACAGGAGCTCTGGGACAGCGCTTCCGTAAAGAAAACTCCCGCCGAGTGGGGATTCAGATGGCTGACGAGGCTTCCGGAAGTGACCCTGATCCTGAGCGGCATGAGTTCGAGGCAGCAGCTTGAGGAAAACATCAGGATCCTTTCCTCCGACGACCTTGACACGATGAGCGACGACGAGCTGGCGCTGCTGGATAAGATAGCCGCCGAATACAACAGCCTGATAAAGTATCCATGCACGGCCTGCGAATACTGTCTCCCATGTCCGCAGAAGCTGAAGATCCCCGATCTGATAGAATACTACAACGAGTGGAACACCTACGGACAGAATCCGGCCACGAAAACGGAATATCTGGAATGGGTGCCTGAAGGACGTCACGCTTCCAACTGCGTCGCATGCGGCGCCTGTGAGGAAAAGTGCCCTCAGAAGCTGCCTATCGTGCAGGCTCTCAAAGACGC
>CASEFF010000029.1 GCA_949287115.1 uncultured Bacillota bacterium
ATCATCGAGCGGGTGCAAAGACCCACGCTGGTCATTTCCCACAACAAGACGCTGGCGGCACAGCTTCACGGCGAGTTCAAGGAGTTTTTCCCCGATAATGCCGTGGAATTTTTCGTCTCCTACTATGATTATTACCAGCCGGAGGCCTATGTGCCGTCCACCGATACATATATAGAAAAGGATTCGGATATCAATGCCGAGATAGAAAAGCTGAGGCACTCTGCGACGGCGGCTCTTTCCGAGCGACGCGATGTCATAATAGTGGCAAGCGTATCCTGCATATACGGTCTGGGAAGCCCGATAGATTACGAGAATCAGGTGATATCCCTGCGTCCGGGCATGGAAAAGGACAGGCAGGAGCTTATGCGAAAGCTGGTGGACATCCAGTACACCAGAAACGACATAGCCATGGAGCGCGGGAATTTCAGAGTGCGCGGAGACACCATAGACATATATCCGGCAGGCGCCGAGAACGCCGTCAGGATAGAGCTGTTCGGTGACGAGGTGGAGACGATAAAGGAGATAAATCCCGTTACCGGTGAAATAACAGGCATAAGGAACCATGTGGCTGTATATCCGGCATCTCACTATGTCACCAGCAAGGAGAACATAGAGAGGGCAATAGGGACCATAAGCGAGGAGCTGGACGAGCGGATAAAATGGTTCCGCGACAGGGGCAAGCTGATAGAAGCGCAGCGCATAGAGCAGCGCACAAGATACGATATGGAAATGCTCAGAGAGGTGGGCACGTGCAAGGGGATAGAGAACTATTCCAGACATATCACGGGGCTGCCGCCGGGCTCGAGACCGTATACCCTCATAGACTATATACCGGATGATTTTCTTATAATAATAGACGAATCACACGTTATGCTGCCGCAGCTTCGTGCGATGTACGCCGGAGACCGTTCAAGAAAGCAGTCCCTTGTGGATTACGGTTTCAGACTGCCGTCGGCTCTTGACAACAGGCCGTTGAAGTTTGAGGAATTCAACAGTCTCGTCAATCAGATACTGTACGTCAGCGCGACTCCCGCGCAGTACGAACGCCAGCAGAGCGGAGGCGTTTCGGCTGAACAGATAATAAGGCCGACGGGACTTCTCGATCCGTCGATACAGCTTCACGGGACGGAAGACCAGATAGATCACCTCATAGGCGAGATAAACAAAACGACGGCAAAGGGCGAGAGGACCCTCGTGACAACGCTGACGAAAAAGATGGCCGAAAGCCTCACGGATTATCTGAAGAACGCAGGTATAAGGGTGAGATATCTCCATTCGGAAATAGATACGCTGGAAAGGATGGAGATCCTCAGGGATCTGAGGCTGGGAGAATTCGATGTGCTCGTAGGCATAAACCTGCTCAGGGAGGGGCTGGATATACCGGAAGTATCTCTGGTGGCCATACTCGACGCCGATAAGGAAGGGTTCCTGAGAACTGAAACATCGCTGATACAGACCATAGGAAGAGCCGCGAGGAACGTGGACGGACGGGTCATAATGTACTGTGACGGAATCAGTGCGGCCATGAGGACGGCCATAGACGAAACGGAAAGGCGTAGAAAGATACAGAGCGAATACAACAGGGAAAACGGCATAACGCCGCAGAGCGTGAAGAAGGCCGTAAGGAGCGTCATAGAGGCGACTCACGTGGCGGAAGATGATCTCAGCTACGAGGGAAAGAGTCCGCTGGAGCTCACGAAGAAAGAGCTGAAGGATTACGTGGCGAAGCTGGAGAAAGAGATGAAACAGGCAGCCGCGGATCTGCAGTTCGAACGGGCAGCACAGCTCAGAGATATGGTCTTCGAATACAAAGCGCAGCTGTAGACCGCAGGTGCGTGTAGACCTAAGATGCGCGCCGCAGCCGTTCATAAAGAAAAAAGTCATGGAGAAATAAGACAAAAGGGAGCATTAAGAGGGAGCATTTGATGGCAAAGGATATTGTTATAAAGGGAGCACGGGAAAACAATCTCAAGGGGATAGATGTGACGATACCGAGGGACAAGCTGGTGGTGCTGACGGGACTTTCGGGTTCCGGCAAGTCATCCCTTGCTTTTGATACCATATACGCTGAGGGTCAGCGAAAATACATGGAAAGTCTGTCGTCTTACGCCAGACAGTTCCTTGGCCAGATGGAAAAACCGAACGTCGAGTCGATAGAAGGCCTTTCGCCGGCCATTTCCATAGACCAGAAGACGACGAACAAGAACCCGCGGTCGACGGTGGGCACGGTGACGGAGATATACGACTATCTGAGACTCATGTACGCCAGGATAGGCATACCGCACTGCCCCGTATGCGGCAGGGAGATATCGAGCCAGACCATAGACCAGATAACGGAGCTGCTGATGGATGAAGGCGAGGGAACGAAGCTGACGATCCTTGCGCCGGTAGTCAGGCAGAGGAAGGGTCAGCATGAGAAGATCCTTGAGAGGATAAGAAAAGAAGGTTTCACAAGGGTGCGTGTGGACGGCGAGATCAGGCTGCTGGAAGAAGATGAGATAAAGCTGGAAAAAACGTTCAAGCATACGATAGAGATCGTCGTCGACAGGATAAAGGTTAGAGACGGGGTCCAGAGCAGGCTGTCGGAAGCGTGCGAACTG
>CASEFF010000030.1 GCA_949287115.1 uncultured Bacillota bacterium
CATGTCGTCCAGTATCCTCCAGTAGAGATTGCCCGCCTCGAAGTTCATCAGCTCTCCGTCCGTCTCGCCCGAATATACGACGCTGTTCTCACCTGCAAACTTGGGCACGAGGCCGCAGTGATCCGAATGAAGGTGCGTTATGAAAACATCCGGTTTTTCTATACCCAGCTCGTCAAATGCGGCAGCGAGCGCCTCTTCGCACTCGGGTCTGTTAAAACCCGTATCTATCAGCAGGTTTTTATCTCCCGGCTTTTCTCCCTTTATTATGTACGCGTTTATCTCCCTCAGCGGGTTGTTCGGCAGCGGCACTACCTTTTTATATATATTATCCGCTATCTTAGTTAACATATTTCCTCCCGTCAATACAAATTCACGTTTCATTCGATGTATTCTTTAATGCAGTGTAATCTACGGCGCAGACGATCCTGCGATCACCGGCCGCACTCCTATACATGATATCCGCAATCGCGCAAATTTACAAGTGGCAAATAGAGCACCAAAAAAATACGATGCAGCCTCCGAATCCATGAGGCTGCACCTTGAAAAGGCGAAAGAAGCCAGCTTCGCCCAGTTCATAAACTCATACTGAGTCTATTTCTGTTCTTCTTCCTGCCGCGTCTGTATCCTGACGCCTATCTTGTCTATCCTGTGTTTTTCCATACGCACGACTCTGAACGTGACTTTGGTGTTCTTATGCTCTATTGATATCCGTTCGCCTTCTTCCGGTATCCTGTCGAAAATATTGAGCAGCAGGCCCGCAGCCGTTTCACACTCGTCCGTCTTTTCCGGCTCAAACCCCATGAGCTCCACCACATCCGATACCGGCAGGGATCCGTCTATCAGGAACCTGTCGTACCCCAGCGTCACCACCTCGGAGTCGTCGCTTTGGATATATTCATCGTCATCTATGTTGCCCACTATCTGCGCCATTATATCCGACGACGTGACGATACCGGCTGTACCGCCGTACTCATCCACCACCAGTGCGAACTTCGTCTCCTTCTCCTGCATTATCTGCAGCAGTCTGTCCACCGACATGGACTCGGAAACGGCTATGATCTCCCTTACAGGCAGATTTTCATAATCCTTACCGCTTATCTGCTCATCGCTCCAGTACAGATCCTTTATGTGTATGAATCCCTCTATGCTGTCCTTGTCTCCGCGACACACCGGATACCTGGTGTATTTGCATCTCCTTATCATTGCCAGGTTCTCATCGTACGGCAGCTCAAGATCGAAGCACTCCATATCCGTCCTCGGTGTCATGATGGACGAAACATCCTTGTCATACATGGCAAACACGTTGTCCACTATCTCGTTCTGCTTCGGGTCTATAAGCCCGCTCTGGGTACTCTCATCTATGAGGAGCTGTATCTCCTCTCCCGTATATACTTCATGCTCGCTGGCAAGATCGTGACCGAGAAGTCTCATCACTCCGTTGGTTATGGAATTGAACAGCCACATTATCGGCAGCGTCAGCCTGTAAAACCATACGAGAGGCACGGCGGTCATCCTGGCATATCTGTCGGTAGAGAATATTGCCAGCGACTTCGGGATCAATTCTCCGGCAACGATATGCAGTGCCGTTATCAATGCAAACCCAACAGCTATCGCTATGGCCGATACTGCTGAAGGCGGAAGATCGAATTTCTCAAGAAGCGGATGCAAAAGCTCCGAAACGGCAGGTTCTCCCAGCCATCCCAGCGCCAGCGACGCCAGCGTTATACCGAGCTGACACGCCGACAGGTACGCATTGACGTTGTTTGCTATGATGAGAGCGGCCTTTGCACCGCTTTTCCCCTCTTCCTCCGCTATCTGCAGCTGTGATTTTCTCACCCTTACTAGTGCAAACTCCGCCACTACGAAAAACGCGTTCATGAACAGAAAAAATACTACCAATAAAAGACTAAGTGCCACTGACACGAAATTTTCCTCCTTTACAGTGTATATTAAGTACGATAATGTAGTATATCAATTATAGGATAACAAGTCAATCTCACGTAACACCTGAGATCACGCAAACGCTGCGCCCAATGCGGTGAACAGCTCCTGCGGTGACTTCACCAACATCACGGCACCCTGTTCTTTCAGGAAATCACCGTCCCGGAATCCCCATTCAACCGCGATCCCGTCTATCCCTGCATTCTTCGCCGTCTGCACATCCACCTCGGAGTCCCCGATGTATACGGCTTTTTCCTTCGGAATTCCGGCTTCATCGATGACATGGAGCACGCTGTCGGGATACGGCTTTCGCCTGATGCCTTCCCTCTCGCCTACAGCTTCATCGAATACTCCCGGGAAAAACCTCACGTCCAGCTCACTGACGGCGTACTGTGCCTTGTTTGAAACCACCGCCAGACGCACGCCGGATCTTTTAAGCTGTCCGAGACATTCCATGATGCCGTCATAGGGCTTCGTGCTGTCGAAGCAGTGATCCCTGTAGTATTCGTTGAAATCCCGGAACACCTTATCCTTCGTATCGTCGGAACATCCGTCGGGAACGGCCCTTTCTATCAGCCTGCGTATGCCGTTTCCCACAAAATTCCTGACTTCATAGATGCTTCTTTCCGGCAGGCCGTTTGCCGTCAGTGCATGATTCGTACTGTCCGCCAGATCCTGAAGCGTATCGAGTATCGTACCGTCCATATCAAATATCGCCAGCTCATATCTCATCTTACCCCTCCTGTCGTAATGCATTGTCGTAATACACTCGAAAAAAGAGGCCGGCATACCGATCCTGTGTCCGGAATGTCTGCCTCCCTGTTTTCTTTGCTTTTTCGTGCCGGCTATCTGAGCGCTTCCACCAGATCACCGAAGCTCATGGTCAGGAAACTTTCAGCCTCGTGTATACCGTCGGGACTGCCGTAGTCCTTCAGCTCCTTTACATTGCCTATCATATATTTGCCGCCGGCATAATCCTCATTCTTTACGGAAGCAAAGATATATTCCTCTATGTTCCACTTCACGAAATTCGTAACCTCCGCATCTATGTCGCCTTCCGACTCGACGAACCAGAAGTCATGCACATCATCGCCGTTTTCCCGGTGCAGTATATACGCGAATTTCACCGGTGTTACGCCCATCTCGGCATCTATGCCGTTCTGAGCAAGCAGTTCCATAAATTTTTCCTTCATAAATATGTCACCTCATTCCGCATATATGATAATACATCATAAGTGAAAAATCAATCACAGGTGGACCGCCGGCGATTGCCTTTGTCTCTGATTTTTTGTATACTCTATGTATTAAAAACATATAGAATATCTCTCGCATATGATGAAGGGAGGTCGTGGATCTTGTCTCTCGGTAAAAAATACAGGGCAAAGAAAGAGGCCCTTGATGACTATACCTTCCACCATTCGCTGTGGAAAAGATTCGAAGGTAAAGAACTGAACGAAAACCAGTGCAACTTTCTTTCACAGTGCATGACGGAAAACCTTGAACATGCGCGTCACGTGGAAAACGAACGTCTGACATTCAACAGTATATTTCTGGCGCTCGTAGCAGGAGCTTTTGCCTTTGGCACCGCGCTGCCGCCGCTCATTTCTTTCGGGATGTATTTCTTTCTGACGATAGCCGGATTTCTGTCCATAGTACTGACAACGAGATGGAACAACGCCTTCGACAGACATATCTTCTATGCTCAGAAATGCTACAAGCTGCTCCATATAAATCTTTTCGGGAACATTGAAGAATCGTCCGATGACTGGGAAACCCCTGAATCCATAGATTACCTCAACGAGATACCGATGTACTGCTTTAAGATACGCAGCCCGATCGCGCACACCAGACTAGGTGAACTGCTTTACAAACCGCACACCAGGCAGCTCTACATAGCCTTTTACTGGATCGTACAGATACTGCTGATAGCCTGTACCATACTGGAGCTCGTAAGACTTTTAGGAGGATTGACATGATAAAGCTCATAGCCCTGGATCTCGACAACACTTTGCTGGAAAGGGATAACAACATCCATCCACATACGCTGAAACTGCTGAGAACATGCGTTGCAAACGGCATTACCGTCGTGATAGCCACAGGCAGAATATATCTTTCGGCAAAAAAATATGCTCGTGAAATAGGCTCTGGCTGTAAGATACTGTGTTACAACGGCTGCCTTCTTACGGAAGCAGACGGTGA
>CASEFF010000031.1 GCA_949287115.1 uncultured Bacillota bacterium
AGGATGAAGATAGAGCCGCGCAGGATATTCAATCCGGGGCTCATAGGCGTCATAATAGGACTTGTACTGTTCCTGCTTGACTTCAGACTGCCCGATGTCCTGGGAGGCGCTGTGGAAATGGTGGGCGATGCGACGACGCCGCTGACCATGTTCCTGATAGGATATCAGCTGGGCGGTATGAAGCTGAAGGAGATACTGGGAGACAGGAACGTCTATGCCGTATCGTTCGTAAAACTGATCGTAGTGCCTGTGCTGGCGCTGGTGGCGTTGAGGCTCCTTACCGGCGAGTTTTCGCTGATGGAAAAGGTGCTGATACTGAGCTTTGCCATGCCGGCCGCGTCGATGTCGGCCATATTCAGCCAGCAGTACAGAGGCGAAGCCGCCTTCGCGACGAAGACGGTGCTGCTTTCAACGTTGCTGTCTGTAATAACGATACCGGTATTTGCGATAATCATGGAGATGTAACAGAAGATGATAACAGACGATAAAAGATATGGAGCGGATCGGGAGGAGGTGACTTATGGGTAAACTGAGCAAGATAGTGTTACTGATAGACGCGGACAATACGCGGCTTTCCAAGATGGAAAGCGTACTGAGGGAAGTTTCCGCCTACGGGCGTATCGTGGTGAAGAGAGCCTACGGCAACTGGAAGAAAGACGCCCTGAAGAACTGGGAGAACGAACTCAAGAGACTGGCCATAAAAGCGGAGCAGCAGTTCGATTACGTGTCGGGCAAGAACGCTACCGATATCGCCCTCGTCATAGATGCGATAAACCTGCTGCACAAAGGCATGTACGACGCTTTTGTCATTGTCGCCAGCGACAGCGACTATACTCCGCTGGCCATAAACCTGCACGAATCGGGCGTTTATGTCATAGGTGTGGGTGAGAAGAAGACTCCGGAATCATTCAGGAACAGCTGCGACGAGTTCATATTCCTTGAGAACATTTCGGACGATGCCAGAGAAGACGAGGAAAAGGAAGATACGGAAAAGGAAAAGCAGAAGACAAGGCACGATGACGGCGGATCGGACAACAGGTACGAGGAGAGCGACAGCATAGGGATAATACACAGGCTCCTGAAAGTCGCGTCGGATAAATATCAGGACGATGAGGGCTACGTGTATGTAAGCGCGGCGGGGCAGTTCATAAAGCGTGCCAAGCCGGATTTCGATGTCAGGACGTACGGATTTTATCAGCTGTCCAAACTGATAGAGGCTTTCCCTAAAAAGTATGAGATCAGAAAGCATCCGGGCAAGGGCAACGCCGTAATAGTCGAGTACAGATGTAAATGACATTTTTTGTCGGATTATCCCGAGTTGGCTCGTGAGGGCATTTCGGGATATTTTTATAAACTGCTGTCGTCCGTTGTTCAGCAGGTTTAATGGCGCACACAGCGCCTGCAGCGAATTTTGGAATTTCTCTGGATTTTTGCCGCAGCCGACACAAAGGGTGCAGCGAAAATTCGTTTTTTGAAAGATTTTCGCCGCAGATTTTCCAGAAAAAGGAATGAAGGGCCGATATCGGCATACATTTGGACTGATCCGCCGCACCGAAGCTTCATCTTTCCCTGAAAATCCGGCCCGGACTGTACCGGATTTCCGCCATATTACCGATCCTTGGCAAAATCCTGTGTCACGTGCAGCGAAAAATGTCTTCAGAGCAAAAATTCGCTGCAGAGCCTGTGTCAGACGTGTTATGTATTTATCGTGAATTTAACATACAAACGTGTTCCATTTCAACGGGAAATAAGGTATACTGATTTATTAGATAATTTCCGAACATAAAAGTATATGTGAAAGGAGAGAATCTGCGCCAAATGGACAGTGACAGTAGTGGATATATGATCGTGACAGTACTGCTGATAGCGGCACTGGTCGTTGTCACGGTAATGATGCTGCGGTACAGACGGCTCATAACCGGGATGCACAAAGCAAAGGCGGAAAGCACCGAGGATGTCACGGAAGAAAGGCTCATATCCATGGTGGAAAAAGCCGAGAACGCGGGAAGTATCGGAGAAAATCACGGCGAGCTGATACAGAAAGCCATAGGTTTTTACGATCTTAAGGCGGAAGACGTGATGACGCCGAGGCCTGAGATAAAGGCCATCGACGCCGGACGCACGAACGAGGAGCTGGCTGCCGTGTTCAGGGAAACGGGATACAGCAGACTGCCGGTATACGAGGAAGAGCTGGATCATATCGTAGGAGTCATAAACCAGAAGGATTTTCATAATCATATGCAGGGAACGGGCAGAGCGATGTCGGACTATATCGTGCCGGCGATATTCGTCAGCCGGACCATAGGCGTATCGGAGCTGCTGAAGAAGATGCAGGATATGAAGATACAGATGGCCATAGTCATAGACGAGTATGGCGGCACCGAGGGACTGGTAACGATGGAAGATATCGTGGAGGAATTGGTCGGAGAGATATTCGACGAGCAGGATTCCGTCATATCAAAGGATGTGCTGCCGCTGCAGAACGGAAGTTTCAGAGTGAAATGCTCCGCCGGGATAAACCGTGTGTTCGAGTATTTCGGGATAGAAAAAACACCTGACGTGACGACGGTGAACGGATGGGTCGTGATGAACCTGGACAAGATGCCGGAAAAGGACGATACGTTTGAGACAGTCGTTGACGGCAGAAGGCTGAAGGTGAGGATAACGAAAGCCGACGGCAAGAAGGCCGTTGAGATAAATCTCAAGGTGGAAGAGGCGTGAGCGCCGGATAACCTGATGTCGCGTTGCGCGCGACAGAATAATGAAGCCCGGCTGTGCCGGATAACCTGATGTCGCGCTGCGCGCGACAGAATAATGAAAGGAGAACAATTCTATATGGGATTGATGGAAAAGATCTTCGGCGATCTTAACGAAAAGGAAGTCAAGAAGGTCTCGAAGATAGCTGATAAAGTAATGGAATATGAAGCGGAGATGGAGGCTCTGACGGACGAGCAGCTCCGCGAAAAAACGAAGGAATTCCAAAAGCGTGTACAGGAGGACGGGGAAAGTCTCGACGACATACTTCCGGAGGCTTTTGCGGTATGCCGTGAAGGAGCGTGGAGAAGCCTCGGGATGAAGCATTTCTATGTGCAGGTAATAGGCGGCATAGTGCTCCATCAGGGCAGGATAGCCGAGATGAAGACAGGTGAAGGTAAGACTCTGGTGGCGACGCTGCCGGCATACCTGAATGCGCTGGAAGGAAAGGGCGTTCACGTCGTGACCGTCAACGATTATCTGGCAAAGCGTGACATGGAGTGGATGGGCAAACTGTATACCTTCCTCGGCCTTACCGTCGGATGCGTCATCCACGGCATATCGGAGGCCGAGAGGAGGGCCGCGTATCAGGCGGATATAACGTACGGTACCAATAACGAGTACGGTTTTGACTACCTCCGCGATAACATGGTGATATATAAGGAAGCCATGATGCAGCGCGAACTCAACTACGCCATCATAGACGAGGTGGACTCCATACTGATAGACGAGGCGAGGACGCCGCTCATAATATCCGGTAAAGGCGACAAGTCCACCGACATGTATCAGAGGGCGGACAGGTTCGTCAGAACGCTGAAAAAAGATGAGGATTTCACCATAGAGGAAAAGGAAAAGCAGATAGCCCTCACCGATGAAGGTGTGGTAAAGTGCGAGAAGTACTTTGAGGTGGAGAACTTTTCCGACCCGGAAAACATGGAGATAAACCATCACGTTCTGCAGGCTCTCAAGGCACGCAACATGATGAAACGTGATGTGGACTATATCAAAAAGGACGGGGAGATCGTCATAGTAGACGAGTTCACCGGACGACTGATGTTCGGAAGGCGTTACAGCGACGGATTGCATCAGGCCATAGAGGCCAAGGAAGGCGTGCTGGTGCGTTCCGAGTCAAAGACGCTGGCAACCATAACGCTCCAGAACTATTTCAGGATGTACCAGAAGCTGGCGGGAATGACAGGTACGGCGAAGACGGAGGAAAGCGAGTTCAGGGACATCTACAACATGGACGTAGTCGTGATTCCGACGAACAAACCTGTCATCAGAGAGGACCTTGAGGATGCCGTTTATGCTACGGAGCACGGCAAGTACAAGTCCATCGTTGACAGGGTGGAAGAAGCCCACAAAAAGGGACAGCCGGTACTGGTAGGTACGATATCCATAGAAAAATCCGAGCTCATAGCCGACGCTCTCAGAAAACGCGGTATAAAGAATTTCAACGTGCTGAACGCGAAGCAGCATGAGAAGGAAGCACAGATAATAGCGGAAGCCGGACGACTGGGTGCCATAACCATAGCCACCAATATGGCGGGAAGAGGTACCGACATAATCCTCGGAGGAAATCCGGAATTCGAGGCCAGAAAGAAGATGGTGGAGAACGGTTATGATGACGAGGCTATAGCATTTGCATCAAGCTTCATGCAGTCCGATGATCCGGAACTCCTGAAGGCGCGTGAAGAATACAGGGAGCTGCTGGAAAAGGCAAAAGAGGACAGGAAAGGCGAGCAGGAAAAGGTAGTCGAGCTGGGAGGCCTCTGCATAGTAGGTACGGAGCGACATGAATCGCGAAGGATAGACAATCAGCTCCGCGGACGTTCGGGAAGACAGGGAGACCCGGGACAGACGCAGTTCTGCGTTTCCATGGAAGACGATCTCATGAGACTGTTCGGCGGAGAGAGGATGCAGTCCATAGTCCAGAAGCTGGGCGTCGAAGAGGACGAAGCCATCGAAGCCAAGATGATAACGAAGCAGATAGAGAACGCACAGAAGAAAGTGGAAGGCAGGAACTTTTCCATAAGAAAATACGTGCTCCAGTATGACAACGTCATGAACAAGCAGCGTGAGATAATATACGGAGAACGAAAGAAAGTGCTGTTCGGCGAAGATCTGCGGGAAGACCTTGTTTCCATGACTCATGAGCTGATAGACGAGATCGTTGCTCCGGTGACGATGGAATCAAAGCTCGCGGAGGAATGGGACTTTGAGACTCTCAACAGGAACCTCAGGAGGCTGACGCCGAAGTTCGAACCTCTCGACTTTGACAGGGAAACGCTGACGGAAATGGATGAAGAAAGCTTGAAGGCCGGACTTTATGAGGATTTCGAAGATCTTTACCGCGAGAAGGAAGAGGAGATCGGCATAGACAGGCTCAGGGAAGTGGAGCGTATGCTGCTGATCAGGATCGTGGACAACAAGTGGATGGATCACATAGACGCCATGGATCAGTTGAAGAGCGGTATAGGGCTCAGGGGTCTCGGCGGACAGGATCCGGCTGCGGCTTATGCGCAGGAAGGTTTCGATATGTTCGAGGCCATGATACACTCCATAAAAGAGGATTTCGTCAAGTTCTGCTACAACGTAACGGTCAAGACTTCTACGGAAAGACGTAACGTCCTCGGCACCGGCGAAGAGCATAAGGATGAGTTTTCGGAAGAGGATGCCATCGCTGCGGGCGGCGGACGTGAGGTGCCGGCGGAAACGGTGGTGCCTAAGCGTGAGCACAAGCAGCAGACCGTAAGAAGAGAGACACCTAAGGTGGGCAGGAACGATCCGTGTCCTTGCGGCAGCGGCAAAAAATACAAACACTGCTGTGGGAGGACGACTCCCCAGGATTGACGAGCCCGGCGAGTGAGCGAAGCGAGCAGGGCGGACGAAGTCAGAGTGGCGGAGTGTCCCCCGTCATATGTCACAGGGCTTCAGCCCGTGGTGACCAACGACGAAAGGACGACTCCCCGGGATTGACGAGTCCGGCGAGTGAGCGAAGCGAGCAGGGCGGACGAGTGAAGATATAGAGTAAGAAAAGGATGTGAGACAATGATACAGCTCGATCAGATCAGGGGTCAGATGCCCGAACTGGAGACGATGCTGAAAGAGGCAGGTGAGTCCCTTTGACCCGGCCGGGTTGAAGGCAAGACTTAAAGAGATAGATGAAAAAGTAAACGAGAGCGGTTTCTGGGACGATCCGGAGGCGGCTCAGAAGGTGATGAAGGAAAAGAAATCCATCGAGGACAAGCTTGAGGAACTGGAGGATCTTCAGGGACAGCTTGAGGATCTGGAAGTCATGATAGAGATGGCCGACGAGGAGCAGGACGAATCCTTTGCCGATGAAGCGGAGAAGACGTTCGACAAGCTGTCGGCGGAGCTGGAGGATCTTCGCCTCAGGACTCTGCTGGACGGCAAGTATGACAAGAACAATGCGATAATATCGGTTCACGCGGGCTCGGGCGGCACTGACGCCCAGGACTGGGCCGAAATGCTTTTCCGTATGTACAGCAGATGGTGTGAGAAAAAAGGATACAAGGCGAAGCTCATAGACATGCAGGATGATACGGAAGGCGGC